>DBPM01000043.1 GCA_002304845.1 Candidatus Shapirobacteria bacterium UBA1420 | reverse complement strand
ATGGAGATTGGCACCACTATAACTAGTGCCGGTAATGTTGGCGGACACGATACTATTGCCAATACCAAAGGCCAGATTGTTGACCATACCCAGAGGCATGGGGGTGGTCATGGTACAAGCCGGTTGACCGGAAGAATCAAAAAAACCACCTGAAACTGAGACATTGCAATCCCAGACTTTAAGTAGACGATCAGCATTAATCCAGCCGGTGGATCTGTTACCTTTAACACTGGTAACGTTGACCTGATGATCATAGGCGTTGCCGGAATGATTGTCACTGTCATTAAAATTAACTATCAGATGGTAGACATCTTGATTGTCTGGCAGTTCGCCATTGGCGGGATCACCATCGTGGTAACCGGTAATTCGAGCCATATTTTTCACCACATTATCCTTTAGCCACCTGATTCTCACAGAGGCAATATCCTGCCAACCATTGCTGGTGCTGACAAAGACGACGTAAATTAATCTTCGAGGATTGGTATGATTGGCAATAAAGGGATCACAAATATGAATTCGATTATTGCCGTCCATAATATCTGAACCATTACTGGCATCTCTATCGGTATAAAACCAGTCGCTTCTTCTGATAGTTAAGTTGTTAAAAGTGGGGGTGACACAGGTTACTTGGCCGGTACAGGTACCACCGCAAGTGCCGGTACAAGTTTGATCGGAACATAAATTAGCGGCACAGCTACAATCATTAGGTAAGGTACCATAACAATATTGACCACAATTACCTTGACAGGTTTGATTGTGACAGGTGGTGGTAATACAAGGAGAAACATTAGGATTGACACAATCTGCAACACAACCGGGCGGTGAAGTGGGAACAGGAGTGGTGCCCGGAGGTGAATGATCGTCACAAGTACCACAATCCTGACCACCACAATTATCACAGTTACCTATACCACCAGGACAATTGCCAAAATTCGTATAAGGACACTGTGGAGTGTTCATGTCATAACAGGCATAGGGCTGACAACCTGTAGGGACTGGATTACCACCACAATAACCACAATGGATTGGGTCGTAAAAGTAAGTAGGACGGCTATCATAGCAAACATCGCAATCTTCTCTTGTGCGACAAGTAACATATTTTTGAACTGGTTCGTTACCAATACATAAATTAGGACGACAAGTAAAATTACAAACAGGATCAGGGGTGTTGCAGATATTATTACCGTCATGATCACAGGGAGCAAGGGTAGAAGTGGGAGGGGTGGGTGTGTTGGTGGGTGGTAGCTTACATATACAAGTATCACTGGTACCTATCTGGGTACAAGTGTAACCGGAGCTACAATAACCTACACACCTTTGTTGTGAGTCGCTGTATTGACAGTGAAATGGAGTAGCAGTGGCAGGAGGAGAATTACATTCACAATTACTGCAGCCATAGTCACAATATGTATGATCTGTCCAGCCACCGTCATTACAATATTGTAGCCAATTACCCAAACATCTCTTATTACCCCAAGTAGAAGCGTTATTAGTGCATGAATTAGTACATGCTCCAAACACGTAACTTGAAGAGTGAGAAAAAAGAATAAAGAAAAATATAGAAAAATAGATAATTTTTTTGATCATTCGCCTTTAAAACCACAACTTCTATAACCACCGTTATCAATGGCAACAACCTTGTCTTCAGTGGCCTTAATGGTGACAAAATCTCCCGGACAAAAAGCCCTTTCCCATCTGGGGCCAGTTTTTTGTGAAACTCTTAAAATGCGATTGGGGTGAGCCAAGCTGGGAATAAAGATAATGCTCTGAGCAGGGTCCAAAGTGAAAGAGTGTAGTTGCGATGAGTCATATTCTTTAATACGCAAAATCCCTTGACTAAAATTCCAATCTTCAACTAAACCAAGAATATCCTTGGTTTCAATCGGTTGACCGTGAACATCGGCAGTTAATGAGGTTGCCTGGGTAAAAGAAGTGGTTGTTTTCTGGATATTATTCAAAACATGGCGATTTTTTAGGAGAACGGATCCAATGACAATCCCTATGATTACAACTAGAACATGCCACCATTTCATGGTTTAAGTATACTTATTTTTTTTTACAAGTACAGTATTTTTAATCGTCGTAAGTCCTAATAGCTCCCAATCCAATAGCATATTTATTAGGCCTATCTTTCCATAACATACCTGGTTCTAAATTAGACCAAGTATAACCATTGAAATCTTTCCAATTAAAATCACTGTGTAAAAATTTTTGAATCTCCAAACTTTGATCGCCCCCTAATATATCATCTGTTTGGCCAAATAACGAAGCTATTTTCTCACCTGTACTTAAAGTTTTAAGAGCATCAAAACCATCATCGCCATTTTGTGATTTATTATGAATAATGAAAGCAAAAGTACCGACGTTTATATTAAATTCATCTTCCACTGTTAAGACTAAAACTGGATAAATTTTATTGTTATATCGAAAGTAAAAGATATTAGGTTCACTTAACAAAGACTTAGATTCATATATCATGGTATGAAAACCAAAACCAGCCGTACTAACATCTGGTACACCAAATACATTAGGTTCTAAATCTTCTTGATTACCTAAGGCGGGGATGCATTTTTCGGTCCACCAGTTATAAAGAGCCTCTGGATCACTAAAACCGTCGGGAGCTTCGACAAACTCGTTTAGGTTGTTTACCATATATTCATAACTTTTGGGGAAATTGTGAATTTTATTGATATCAATGGGATATTGTTCGACGGCTTCCCAGTGATTCCCGACTAATGTTTCTACCAGGTTCCCTTGGGAGTCAAAGCGGGCCAGTGTGCCTTGGTAGGCTCTAGTGACAGTGCCATCTTTATTGAGGTCAATTTCCATAGGACCCAGGCCGGGTGCAATCTCGGAACCGGACACTTCCGGAGGATAATCGATGGGGCCGTCAGCGTTATGAGGAGGTAAAAATGTAGCATTTTTATAATCCGGACCGCCGACTTCGAGTAACATGATAACTTCGGTAGGATTCTGGGGATCGTTATAAACATATTTCTTGTGAATATCAACGGAGCCGGGAGCAAAAGGACGGTTGTCAAACTGAACCCAATAATCGAGCCAGCGTTGGAAGCGTTCTTGCTGGGCCAGGGCTTCGGGAGATTGGTTAAGAGCTTCTTGGGCGGGGGTGTAGGCACCACCGGAGGCTTCAATGACATAGGAGGTGGGAGTGGGAGCCGGTTGCTCTTGGGTAGCGGTGGCTTCTTCAACTACAGTGGTGGAGGTGGCGGTTTCTGGAGCTTCGGGAGGTAAATCGGCAGGAGCGGTGACACCGGGAGGATTGACTTCTACAGTAGATTTGGGACTAGGTTGTACCACCATACAACCATTAAGTACCAGTCCAACTAAAAAGAGTCGCAACGATTTATTTATTGTTTTACCGGGTGAAGGGGTTTTTTCGGGTAAAGTCGATGACTGCTTAACTTGACGGTCAACAGGAGTTAAGTTTGGAACTCTTTCAGGTGTGGTCATTTTAGGTATAACCTATAATGTATAAGATGATTATATACCTTTTATGGAAGATTGCAAGGTTTTTGAATTTTCGGTTAGATATTTTACAATTAGAGGATGAGTTGGTTAATAGATTGGTTATATCCCAAAAGTTGTTTGGGTTGTGGTCGGGGGAAGGATTATTTGTGTAATTTTTGTGAAAGAAAAATCAAAAAAGCCGGATTGAGGCAAAAATCCGGATTTGAAGGCTTAATTTCAATTTATAAATATGACGGGTTGATGAAAAAAATCATTGAGGAGATTAAATACCAGCATTTGTCGGCAGGAATTGAGATTTTGGGAGAGAAAATGGCCCAGAGCTTAAAAATCGACTATCCGCAGACGGTGGCGCATTGGCAAAAAGAGAAGTTTGTGCTGGTGCCGATACCATTATATAAGGGAAGAGAAAATTGGCGGGGTTTTAATCAGGCGGGAGAGATAGCGATGGTCTTGTCGCCAAAATTGGGCTTGGAATATAAGGAAATTTTAGAGAGAAAAAAGAAGGGGGTACATTTGGCCAGGATTCACAGTCATCAACGGAGAATGGCGGAGATTAAGGGAGTTTTTGGGGTAAAAGAGGGAGTGGAAAAAGAGGCAAAGATAATTTTAGTGGACGATGTGATTACCAGCGGGGCGACTATGACTGAGGCATTGAAGACCTGGAAGAAGCGGTGTCCTCAGGGGCGGGGTTGGGGTTTGAGTCTGGCCGGAGTCCGGAGATAACCCGTTCGTTTTTGATCATATCGGCGTCTTTGAGGATATCTTTGACCTCATTGGAGCCAAGGGAGTTTTCCAAAGGAGTGAGAGAACTAAGATAAAAATTTTCCACAAAAAGACCGTGTGAGGTGAGAGAATCACGGAGTTCTTGTTTAACCTCGTCTTCAATCAGGCTACGATTGGTGGAGAGAGCTTTGACCAAAGTGTGATTGGTCAAGACCTTGCGAATACGACTGCGGGTGACCGGACGAACAACTTTGGAAACAAAGTTTTCACCGATATTTTGCCAAATTTCGGGCAGTCGCTCGGTATCAAGCTTGATTAAAACGGTAGCCTCGACAGAGACAAATTGATTGTCAGCAGTGACGGCATGAATGACTTCGTCACCCATGATTTCGTTGTTATCTTTGAGAGAAATGTCTTTGGAAATGGTGTATTCAATCAATTGAGCGTTGAAAAGTTTGACCCGCTGGATTAAGGGAATTTTGAAATGCATGCCGGGGTACCAGACATTTTTGAGAACACCACGGAAGACATCATAGATACAACCAACATGACCGGGAGGGATGGTGACAATAAAACCGCCAACGATTTCGTCAACGAAGAGAGAAACCAATAAATTGTCGATAGAGGCCATATGGACTGAATTATACACTAAAAGCGGTAGCTAAAGCCATGAGCTCTTTTTGAGGGTCGGTGGCTTTGACCACAGAGGAAGCCACCAAAATACCCTGGGCACCTAATTTAAGACCGGTGGTGACATCGGAGGGCTGATGGATACCGGCACCGATGAGTAGTTTTTTATCGCCTAAAATGTGGGCAAAACGTTGGACCTGTTGGGGTTTACCGGTGGCCACCGAAATTTGACTGTTGCCGATATATTCTTTGGGTTCATAGGCAAAAAAGGTGGGATTTAAGTTTTTGGCCCAGGTATTGAGTTGACCCAAGGTTTGGAGACATAAGACCGAATCAAAATCAGAGGGCCAGTGTTTGAGCAGGGATTTAATGGTACCCGGTTGGAGACGGTGTTCGGAGTGGTTTAAGAGAGAGCCTTTAATACCTAGGGATTGGGCGTGAAGAGGAGAGATAAAACCGCTGTGGGCACCTTCTAAGAAGGGATCGACATGTTGTAAATAAACTTCCATACCCAGTTTTTCATGAATCTTGACAGCATCCAGAGCAGAGACAACGGGATAAATTTTGACGCCAGTCTGTTGAGACACTGACTTGGCCATGGTGGCAAAATCAAGAGCTTTATAGGCAAAGGTTTGGGGATAGAGTTTAAGGTTTAAGAATATCATCGCTGAGTTGATATTTGTTGATAACTTGGGAAATACCATTTTGAAGAGCGGTCATGGTTTCGGATTCACTGGCTTGATGGCTGGTGAGGGCATTGATGGCATCTTTGAAATAGTTACTTAATTCGGTATTGAGACCATCATCGTGAGTAAAACTGGAAAGATAGCCACTTTGAGCAGTATTGGCGGAGTCAACAAAGGCTTTAAGATAGGGGGCGGTAGTTAATTTGGCGGCCAGATTGGTGCGAGGATAAATTTCACCAAAACCGCGATCAACCGAGGCGGTTTGATAAAGTTTTTCCAACACCGGAGGAGAGGCCAGATATTCCAAAAAGGTCCAGGCTTCAGCCTGATGAGGACTTTGAGCATTGACAGCTTCGACCCAATAGGTGGCCCAATTGATATTGGTCAGATTGACACTGTCGGTACCGCTACCACCGGTCAAAATCGGGGTTTGGGGCACAGGGGCGGTGGCAAAGGAAAGATTAGGATTTAAAGCTTGGATATCAAAAATACGCCAGGATGGGGCAAAATAAAAGGCAAGTTTACCTTGGGCAAAAAGAGTGGTGGAAGAGGGCAAGGTTTCATCCCAGGTGCGATCTTTGTTGGCGAAGTTGGTGTAATAGATGAGAGCACTGCTGATTTGGGCGGTGTTATCCTGACTGTTTTTGGTAAGGGAGGCACCATTTTGACGCAGTAACAAGCCTAAAATATCACTCCAATGGTCAATATTGTCGGCTAGGCCCAGGGCGGCGCCGGCAATTTCAATGTTACCGGCGGCATCACGAACAGTCAGACGGTTGAGACTGCTTTGTAAATCCCACCAAGATTTAGGCAAATCAACTCCGGCTTTTTGAATCAGGTCTTTGTTGTAAAAAAGAACCAGGCCATCATACATCAGAGGAATGGCATAATATTTTTGGTTAATCATCAAATCTCGGCGATAAACAGGCAAAAAATCTTTATCTAGAGCCAAGGAGGAAACAACTTTGGCGGGAACAGGGGCTAAATTGTTTTTAAACATCGGTAGCCAAGAGCTGTGGATTCTGAAAATATCCGGGACTTCCCCACTGCCGGCCCCTTTGGCCAAACGACCGGCTAAACGGGTGCGATAATCATCTTTGGAACTGTGAATATATTTGATTTTGATATGAGGATATTTGGCTTCAAAATCGGCAATGACACCATTGATGATTTCATCTCTTTCCCAAAGACCCCAATAAGTGAGAGTGACAGTTTCTGGATTTTTATTTTTAAGACTAGGTAAGAGAAATTTAAAGACCAGAAAGGCGACCAGTAAAAGTGCTAGACCACCGATAACAAAGGGTAAAAAGCGAGGTAAGGATTTTTTAGGAGGGGTGGGAGGGGCTGGAGATGAAACGGAAGTATCATCAGTAGGGATATCGGTGCGAGGTGATTCCGGCACAGGTGAGGGCTCGGCCACCGGTCGAGGCGGGAGAGGTGATTGAATGTCGATAGTTTCCACAGTCCCATTATAGTAGAATGAGAGCTATGAATTCAATGTTAATGGCTATCCTCAGCTCAGTGCTGATCAGTTTACTGTCGGTGTTAATCGCCTTACTGTTTCGCTGGCACAAAGGAGGTTCTAAAATTCAGTTATTGGTACTGGTGGGAGTGGCTACCGGGGCCTTATTGGGAGATGCTTTTTTGCATTTAATCCCGGAATCGAGTGAATTTTTTGAAGGTAGTGAGATAGGGTTGTGGGTGATTGGTGGGATGATGATTTTTTTTGGCTTGGAAAAACTATTACAGTGGAGACATTGCCACAACCCTGATTGTCACCAGGGCCACAAATTGGCGGAGGTGAGTATGGTGGCGGATACAGTGCATAATTTTATCGATGGGTTAATTATCGGGGGCAGTTTTTTGGCAGGAAGAGAGTTGGGAATCAGCACAGCCATAGCTATTTTGATACATGAAATTCCCCAAGAAATCGGTGATTTTGCCATATTGCTTCACAGTGGTTATGATTTTAAAAAGGCCTTAAAAATGAACTTATGGTCAAGCTTAGCCAGTTTGGTGGGAGTAGTACTGATTATGGTTTTCAAGGAAAGTTTGAGTTTAAAAAATTATTTAATGCCACTGACGGCAGGAGGTTTCATTTATCTGGCAGCCTCGGATTTAATTCCGGAATTACATCGACATGAGGCCAAGCTGAAAGAGAGTTTGGGACAGTTGGTAGCAGTGTTGTTTGGTGTCGCGGTGATGTATTTTTTGCTATGATTAGCTATGAAAATCAAGGTATTTACCGATGGAGGGGCTAGGGGTAATCCGGGTATAGCCGGTTACGGAGTCTGGATAGTCAATGATCAGGGAGACAAACTCTATGAAGAAAGTCGTTTTTTAGGGATAAAAACCAACAATGAAGCGGAATACATGGGATTAATCGGGGCCCTGGCTTGGCTTAAAGATAATACCGAGGATGAAGAGATAGAAATCAATTCCGATTCCCAACTGCTGGTCAGACAAATGAAAGGTTTGTATAAAGTGAAGTCACCACATCTAAAAGAATTGTGGAGTAAGGCGCAGGAATTGGCCGACAACAAAAAGATAACTTTTAAAGAAATTCCTCGGGAAGCCAATCAAAAGGCGGATGCTTTAGCCAATTTAGCCATGGACAGTAAACAATGAAAAATAAAAAAACCTGGAAAATAGCGGTGGCCAGTTTGGGGATAATTTTGTTTTTTATAGCTCTACCGTTGATAGTTGCTTTTGGTAAAAGTGGTCGGGATACTAAAGTTTTGGGGAGAAATTATTCAGTATTAAGTAAAAAGGAAATTGAAGCTAAGCTAGAGCTGGATTTTCCGATGACAGGGACGATCAAACTGGGTGAAGCCGAGAGAATTTTTGAGGTTGATTTAGCCTCAATATCAGCAGAAATTAACACTGGTCAAACGGCGTCTACAATGTTGTTTAGACGTTTGAAACAAGGAATAGGACCTTATTTTAAAGCTTTTTTTGAAAGAAAAGATTTTGAACTGACAGTTGAGGTGGATGAAGACAAATTGGACCAGAAAATAAGTGAAATTGAAACTGCGGTGAATAAACCTTACATACCCACAGAAATTGTGTTGGGAGCACAGATGAGTGTGAAAGAGGGGCAAATGGGACGAGAGGTGGAGACAGAAGCATTAAAAAATTTAATTTTGGAAAAATTAGCCCGATATGATTTGGAAAAGATGTCAGCAATTCCGGCCAAAGATGTGGGTTTTTTACCAAGTGAGGAGGAGAAAAAAGAGGCTTTGGATAGAGCCAGAAAATGGCTGGGTAAAGAACTGAAATTGGAAGACAGGGAGACAGAGTTGACAGTAGATAGCAAGACTTTGATTAGTTGGATTAAATTTGGCGGTGGGGTGGAAGAGATGAAGGT
>DBPM01000001.1 GCA_002304845.1 Candidatus Shapirobacteria bacterium UBA1420 | reverse complement strand
TGGGGTGGTTGGTATAGAAGTCACAGTAGCGACAGGGGTGGGGGCGGGTTTGGATTGTTTTTGATAAAACATAACTATAGCGAAAGTAGCCAAAATAGCACCGATAAGAAAGCCTAAAAGAATGTTTTTCATAGTTTTTTAAGAATGGTTAATAAAAGTTATCGGGAAACTAAGTTCTTGGGAAGCATCATTAGCAGATCTTAAGATAATAAAACCGTCACCGGTCAGAGTTGAAGGATAATCAAGCTTGATTTGAAAGACTCCGGCGGATTGGGCTTGGGCTTGAGTCTGGTAAAGAATGTTTCCTGAAGTGTCGGTAAAAATAACTGGAAAAACAGCCCCCGAAAACCAGGAACTATCGACGGCACCTTTGAGGATTTTACCTGATTCCAAAGCCAAAGATTGGTTGGGATGAGGAACTAAAAGAATAATTTCACTGGCTGTGGGAGTGGGGTTAAAGGTAGCTATCTTTTGATTGTTGGCAGGTGACAAAAGAATAACTAAAGAAGATAAAATAACTACGCCTAGAGTTAGAGGAAGCATATTTTTTGATGTTTAATTACCACTGAGGGATAAAATTTTTAATATTATCTTCATTGATTATAATCTCTTTTTGACCGGAAAGAATCAGGGCGGCGGCTTTGCGACAGAGAGCTTCGATATTTCTTTTAAGAGTCCGCACGCCGGCATCAAAACCCAGGGGACGGACCACATTTATCCACACAGAATCGGCAATGTTTAATTCTTCAGGAGTAAGACCGGCATCTTTTAAAGCCTTAGGTAAAATATAATCTTTGCCGATGGCAATTTTTTCTTCATCGGTATAAGAAGGCATTTGGATAGTTTCCAAACGATCCATGACAGCCGTGGCAATGCGACTGGTGTTGTTACAAGTAGCCACAAAAAAAGCTTCGGAGAGATCAAAAGGATAATCAATGTAATGGTCGGAAAAACGGGCATTTTGTTCAGGATCCAAGAGCTCGACCAAGACACCCATAATGGTATTAAGAGCATCATCAGCGACACGGTCAATTTCATCCAAAAGAATAACCGGATTTTTGGTTTGACATTGAGCCAGTGAACGAATAATAATTCCCGGCTCAGCTTCGGGGTGAAGACGGCTTTGACCGCGAAGATAAAGAGGATCACCCAGACCACCAAAGGGAATACGGATAAGTTTGCGACCCATGACTTGGGCGATAGAGGTAGCCATAGTGGTTTTACCGGTACCGACCAAACCGGTAAACAAGAGAATGGGGGCACGTAATTTTTCCCCAGGATTACGGGCTTTTTGTAGGGCTAAAACAGAAATATATTCCAAAATCCTTTGTTTGACTTCATCGAGACCATAATGATTGCGATTCAGTTCTTCCTGGGCAAAACGAATATCTAAAATATCTTGGCTGCGGGTATTCCAAGGCAGGGAGATAACCCAGTCGAGATATTTAGAATCGGACTGGTAATAGGACCAAAAAGTGGATTCGGAATTGGCATTGACCTCCAGTTGCGCAAAAATATCGTTGATTTTATCTTGAAGACCGGCAGGCAAGTCGGCACCAGAAACTTTGTTTTTTAATTTTTCAATTGCCGCCGCAATAGTTAATTTCTCATCCACAAAAAGAGTATACAGGAAATTTACTTTCTCTTAAAATTAGCGCGGTGGGGATTGGGGGAGAAGTTTTTGAACTCGCGATGGTTGGAGGCTCGGTCAGGATTTTGACGAGGAGTCCCCGGATGAGCCGCTTTGAATTCAGGAGAAGACAATTTAATTTGATGATTGTCATTGAAACCGGCAATTTTAACTTTCAGCTTATCCCCTATTTTGATAATAGAACTGGGATCGGAAAGAAAACCGCCACTCATTTCGGAAACATGTAAAAGTGCTTCACGACCTGGCAAAAATTCAATAAAGGCACCATAGTTTTCAACTCTGGTGACAACACCTTCGTATTCTTCACCGACCTGAACCTCTTTGATCATAGATTCAATTTCATAGGCGGCAGCTTCAATTTTGTCCTTATCAGGTGAGGAAATAGAACAACGACCATCATCGTCAATATCGATGTCAACGCCATACTTTTCCATTAAAGCTTTGATGGTTTTACCACCGGAACCGATGACTTCACCGATTTTATCTTCAGGTAAATTCACCAATTTAATCTTGGGAGCGTAAATGGACAATTCTTTTCTAGGTTCGGGAAGAACAGAATCGATTTTATCTAAAATTTGGAGACGAGCTTTAGTGGAAGCGACAAAAGTGTCACGAATCATATCCATAGACAAGCCCATTCTCTTGATATCCAATTGAATGGCAGTGATACCATGACGAGTACCGGTGATTTTGAAATCCATGTCGCCACAATGATCTTCAATACCGGCAATATCAGTCAATAAAATATATTGTTGATCATCGGACATCATCCCTACTGAAATACCAGCTACCTTGTCTTTAATAGGGACACCAGCATCCATCAGAGACAGAGTCGAGCCACAAGTAGAGGCCATGGACGAGGAACCATTTTGAGATAAAACTTCGGAGGTAAGAGTAATAGTGTAAGGAAATTCATCAATGGAAGGAATGACCGGCACCAAGGCTTTTTCGGCCAAAGCACCATGACCGACTTCACGACGACCAGGACGACCAAAACGGCCAGTTTGACCGGTGGAAAAAGGAGCGGCGGAATAGTAGTGAAGATATCTTTTGGTAACCTCACCATTGCTGTCTTGGAGATATTGTTGCTCGGCTAAAGAACCGAGAGTGGTCACCGTTAAGGCTTGAGTTAAACCTCTTTCAAAAAGAGCGGAGCCGTGAGTACAAGGCAGAACTCCAGCTTCGATATTCAAAGGACGAATCTCGTCAATGGCTCGTTTATCATAACGATTACCTTTAAGAGTGGTTTCGCGTAAATATTTACGCGAAACCACT
>DBPM01000020.1 GCA_002304845.1 Candidatus Shapirobacteria bacterium UBA1420 | reverse complement strand
CGACCGATGTAAGCATATTGACCGGCGTGGAGGACAGCTTCGGAAGCAACTTTGTAACGCTTGCTTCTGGTCATCCAATAACCTTTAGCGCGTTTAAGCAGTTTTTTGTGGGCTTGGCGACGAACAGTGCCAGTTTTGATTCTCATATANNATTATTTTTTGCCAAGAAGTTTTTTAACTCTGGTAGCCAGACGACCGGTGACCAGTTTTTTGCCTTTAAGTCGGCGGAGTTGTTTTTTTGATTTTTTGCGACGTAAATGACGGTTGAAAGCAGATTGACGGAGAACTTTACCATTTTTAGTGACCGTGAAACGATTACTGACCGATTTTTTAACACGGTGTTTTTTACTCATTTTTTCCATATTATTTGTGTTTTTTGATGGGGGTAAAAGTGATAAAAAGTCTTTTACCAACAAGTTTGGCCTCTCCTTCGGGAGTACCAACTTCAGCTAAATCGTTAGTATACTTTTCGATTAGCTTATGGCCAAATTCAGGTTTTTGAATCTGACGGCCTAGGAATTTTATACTTAATTTGACTTTATTTCCAGTAGTTAAATATTCTTTGGTCTTTTTGACTCTGGTTTCATAGTCGGCATTACCGATGAAAGGAGTCATTTGAACTTCTTTGGTGTCTCCACCTTTGATACCTTTTTTCTCAGCTTTAGCTTTTTTAGCTTCTTGGTATTTAAATTTAGAAAATTCAATCAGTTTAACTACCGGCGGTTTGGCTTTACCGTTAATTTCGACTAAATCCAGGCCACTTTCCTGAGCTTGGTGAACAGCTTCACTGAGAGAGACAACACCGATTTGTTTGCCGTCTGCAGAGAGTAAACGAATTTCCGGGGCAGTAATTTGCCGATTGATTTTGTAAAATTTTTGAGCCATGTGCTTTATTTTATCAAAGTCAGAGACTTACTTTCAATTTGTGCCTTGATTTGGGCTAAAAATTTCTCAAAATCCATGGCGCCCAAGTCTTGACCATCACGTTGGCGAACAGAGACTTGATGCTTATCAACTTCTCGAGCACCGATAATAAGCATGTAGGGAATTTTTTCTAATTGAGCATCACGAATTTTAGCCTGCATTTTTTCAGAGCGGTCATCAACTTCAACTCGAATCCCCTCCTCTAAAAGTTGAGTTTTTAATTGCTGAGCATATTCGTGTTGAGCATCGGTAATAGGAATAAGTTTAACTTGGACGGGAGAAATCCAAAGCGGGAAAGCACCAGCAAAATGTTCGATTAGGATACCAATAAATCTTTCTAAGGAACCATAAATGACACGGTGGATAACCACGGGAGTTTGTTCTTTGCCATCCTTATCGGTATATTTTAATTTGAAGTTTTTTGGAAGTTGAAAATCGAGCTGGACAGTGCCGGTTTGCCATTGACGACTGAGACAGTCATCCATAAGAATATCCAACTTGGGACCATAAAAAGCACCTTCACCTTCACCGACAAAATAATCAAATTTATTGTCTTTAAGGATTTTTTCTAAAGCCGCTTCAGCTTTATTCCAAGTATCAATGTCACCCATAAAATCTGTAGGTCGAGTACCGAGACGAATTTTGAATTTTAATCCAAAGATGGAATAAAACAGATCGGCAATGTCCAAAATTCTTTTATATTCATCGGCAATCTGATTTTCAGTGACGAAAATATGAGCGTCGTCTTGACTGAATTCTTGAACACGTAAAAGTCCGCTCATTTGACCAGATTTTTCGTGACGATGAAGAGTATCACAATCAGATAGGCGTAAAGGCAAATCACGATAACTATGAATACCTTGTTTGAAAATAGTCATAGCATTGGGACAATTCATGGGTTTGAGACAGAAAACACCTTCATCACCCATATCGGCGATAAACATGTTTTCACGATAATGTTCCCAATGACCGGAGGTTTCGTAGAGTGCTTTTTTATTAAGGAGTGGAGTTCTGGTTTCCAAATAACCACGTTTACTGTGTTCTTGGCGCCAGAAATTTAAAAGTTCATTAATAATAACGGTGCCTTTGGGGAGCCAGTAAGGCATGCCGGGAGCGGTTTCATCGAGAAAATATAAACCTAACTGTGGACCTAATTTTCGATTATCTCGTTTTTTAGCTTCTTCAATTAAATTGAGATATTCATCCAATTCTTTTTGACTGTTAAAGGCGGTGCCATAAATGCGGGTAAGCATTTTATTTTTTTCGTCACCATGCCAATAGGCACCAGCAATAGAAAGAAGTTTAAAAGCTTTGATGTCGCCGGTATGGTCAAGATGTGGTCCGGCACAGAGGTCGACAAAGTTGTCGCCGGTGTAATAGACAGAGATAATCTCTCCCCTGTCGGTAATCGAATTAAGCCATTCCATTTTATAAGGATTATCGGCAAAGAGTTTTTTAGCTTCATCTAGAGTTAATTCTTTCCTAATTATAGGTAAATTTTTCTGGATGATTTTTTTCATCTCGGCTTCGATTTTAGGAAAATCAGCTTCAGAGATTTTGAGGTCACCCAGGGGTTCAAAGTCGAAATAAAAACCTTCGTCAGTGGCCGGACCCATGGCCATATAAAATTTATCGATACCATAGAGATTTTGCATAGCCTCGGTGAGAACATGCTCGGCGCTATGGCGCATTTTAAAGAGTTGATCGTTTGAATGTTTTTGAGCCTCTATTTGTGACATATAGGAATTATAGAATAAATACGGCAAAAATTCAGCCTGAAAAAAATACTTTATTTAATTGATGTTTGAAGTTGAACGTGAGAAAATAACTATCGTAATATGTCAAACAAATACATAGAAAGAGATCCGAGAAATTATATTCTGGACGGAGAAGCCAGAGCTCTTTATTGGTGGGTTTATAGACAGAAATTTGACAACTTGAAGAGTCAGTTACGTTTTGGAGAGAGATTGACAATGGATTTAGATATTTGTGTGATGGCGAATAATTTGTTAAAAGCAGAAGACTTTGATTTAAGAAAGGTAGATAGAAAAGCTATCCATAATTTTACATATCCTGGAATTTCGGCACATATCAAATTTAGTGATGATATTCATGAAGTATGTGGTGCTATTTTTGACAGAGATGCTAAGCGTCAAGATTGTATGTATACCGCTAATATATTTAACATTAATACTGCCGGTTATCATGTTTATTATTTACCCTTAGACAATCAACCTTTACATGTGCGTTTAGTTCATGAGACTCATTTACAAAATCCGGAATTAGATCAAGTGCCAATTAAATTTCGTCGACAAGTTACTGAAATATTTTCAACGAATAAAATTAGAAAATGTACTCTTGACTCTTTTTGTTAAGATTAAAGAGTGAAGAAAAAAGCTTGGTGGATATTGGTTGTTATTTTGTTGTTAGGGATAGGGTTGAGATTGAGAAATTGGAATTTAGGGCCGATAGATGCTCATCCAATGCGACAGACCGACGTGGAATGTGTGGCATATTTTATGGCACAAGGTGAGGCTTCCCTGCTCTACCCCAAAGCATGTCTGATGCGACCGGTAACCAATACTGAGGGGTATTTTTTCCTGGAGTTTCCGGTCTATGAGGTATTAATCGCTCTTGGTTATAGAATTTTTGGCGTAAAAACGGTCATATTTAGAGTTATCAATATATGTTTGTATTTGATAGCCAGTGGTGCTTTATATATTTTTGTGAAAAAAATCTGGAATGAAAAAATGGCTCTGGCAAGTGTGTTTCTCTTGGCTACGGCTCCGGGAGCAATATTTTTTATCGGACATGCTTTGCATCCGGATGTGTTGGCTGTGGCGATGATGATGGTCAGTTTGGCGATATTAAGAGTGAGGAC
>DBPM01000005.1 GCA_002304845.1 Candidatus Shapirobacteria bacterium UBA1420 | reverse complement strand
GTAGTTGGTGATTTGGAAATCAATGTCTGTAAAGGGAAACAGTTGACAAATATGCGTTCAGTCAGCAGTGATGATGCCATCATTTTGGCACCGGCGGTGAAGTACAGTATTGAAGAGGCTCTAGATTTTATCGAAAGTGACGAGTTAATTGATATCACTCCTAAAGCAATTAGATTGCGCAAAAAACATTTGACCAAGGTGGACAGAGTGCGAGCTCAAAGGGCTCAAGGTTGAGATGATTGGTATTTGGGAATCAAGTGGATGTGGGCATGAGGCACCTCATCGCCGAGAGTAAGAAAGCTGATAAATTTAGCCTGGTGTTGGTCTTTAAGTTTTAGGGCCAAGTCACGAGCCACTTCCCAATATTGACCAAAATTAGGAACATCATAAACCCAGCGGTAATGATCTTTGGGAATCAACAGGGTGTGACCAGGAGAGAGGGGTTTGATATCCAGAAAAGCTAGATAATGGTCATCTTCATAGACCTTTTGGCAAGGAATTTCACCTTTGACAATTTTGCAAAAAGTACAATCGTCCATAACCTATTATAAATCAGGATGAAGTTTTTGGATGCAATCTAAAAGTATTTTTTTAGCTTTAGGTAAAGAAAAAGGAATAGTGGCACCGGCAGCAGCTTTATGTCCGCCACCAAAGCCGGTAGCTAAAACAATTTGAGAAAGATTATATTTTTGAGCATCACGGGTACGCAGAGACACACTGATTTGATGAGGCTCAGTTTCAATCATAGAAATACCAATATCCCAACCAACCACGGCTTTAAGCATATTAGCGACACCACCGGTAGTGGCTTGGTCGACAGAAAGTCCGGCTTTACGGATTTGAGTTAGCGATAATGAGGCAATAGCTACCCGATTATTAAAATAGGTTTCAATATTGTTTAAGAGTAAGCCTAAAAATTTTAAGTCTTCAGGACTGTCATTGTTTTCCAGTTCAAAAATAATTTGGGAAAAATTTGGGTAAATTTTGGACAATTTGGAAGCAATGTCAAAAGTTTGAAAAGAAGTTGGTGAATATTTAAAACCACCGGAATCAGTGTAAAGACCGGCAAAAAGACAGGCAGCAATATCAGGAGTGATTTTGATTTTAAGTTTTTCAAAAAGTTGGTAGACAACTTGGCAGGTGGCCGGGGCAGTAACATCAATGAGATTGATATCGCCATAGGCAGCGTTGCTGGCATGGTGGTCAATCACAATGGTGCGTAAAGTTTTAGGAAAAACGATGGGGCCAAGTTTAGAAATTTGGTCAGGAGCGGAAGAATCTAAAATAATAAATAAATCAAATTGATTAAGGTCGAGGTCAAAATAATTTTTGGGAGTAATTTGGTCGGCTCCAGGTAGAGTGCTGAGATTGATGGGCAGATAAGAATCTCCGGAAATTAGGGTAACTTTTTTATTGATGGATTTGAGGCAATGATAAAAAGCTAAAGCCGAACCGGCCGAATCTGCATCCGGATGAGGATGAAGGTGGAGAAGAATGTGATTAGCAGAGTTAATGGCTGATTTTATTTGAAGATGGGAAGATTTCATGGAGTTTTTTGATGTTGATAAGGAATACTGATAATAGTGATGTTGTCATGACCACCATTAAAATTACTTAAGTTTATAAGAGATTTAACAAAAGCTTGCTCATCGCGAGCATATTTTTGTCGAAGTTCTAGAATTTGAGAAATAGTAATTTTACCCTTGTCGATGTACCGAGTGAAACCATCAGTAGTCAATAAAAGGGTTTGTTCTGGTTGGAGGATAATAGAACTTTCATTGGATTGACGAAAACTGGAAGGACCAAGATTGGGCCCCATAGCTTGGGTGACAATTCCTTGAGAATCTTCATCACGACGAGTTGTTTCAATAAATGTTTGTTGACGAATATCCAAGACAAAAGCAGAACTATCTCCTATAGAATGACAATGATAGTGGTTGGGATTGAGTTTGGACTGTTGAGCCAGAACTAAGGTGGTAGCTCCCTGTTCAATAAGGCGATTAATTTTCCCGAGAGATTCTTGAGTGATATATTTACCAGCTTTAGCGTATTGATAAATAGAGGAAACGATGGATTGAGAGGCAACTTCTCCATATGGTTGACCACCAACACCATCGGCGACAGCAAAAACATCATGATGAACACCGGGATATAAAGATTGAGAAAAAAGAAGAATTGCATCTTCGTTTTTGTCTCGTTTAAGACCAATATTGGTTTCTCCGTAGGGTACGCCTAATAAAGGAACTTTTTTTTGTTCTTTTAGAGGTGCTTTTAAAAAAATATCTTTGATGTCTCTNNAGGGATTTAACCACTTTCGGAGTTTCGGGTGAGGATTCGGGAGCTTCGGGAGTAATCATTTCTCCCCTACCTTCTTGGGTTTTAGGAGCTGAGGTAAGGGTAGAAGCAACAGGTTCGAGTCGGAAAAGCATTCTGGACAGGTTGGCTTCAAACCGAGACATTAAATTTTGAAACATGTCATAACCTTCTTTACGATACTCAATTAAAGGATCTTTTTGAGCATAGCCACGGAGCCGGACACCTTCGCGAAGATCATCAAGAGCAGTCAGATGTTCCACCCAAAGAGGATCTAAAGATTGAATAACAGCATAAGCCAGAATGTTGTCAGCGATATCAGGACCAAAGAATTTTTGGCGCTCTTGCCATTGATTTTCTAAAAGATTCTTTAAAATTTGACGAGGATCTTGACTTTTTTTCAAGTCTTTGACCAATTGAAGGCGAATGGCTGAGGGCATGGGTAAAATCTCTAAAAATTCCAATGAGAGTTTATCAGCATTGACCTTACTATTAAAATCAGAATATGTGGCAATCATCCGCGATAATTCGTTGTCTATATATTTAAAGACGTGTTCGTAATTTTTTTCAGGATTATTTTTGGCATTCTCTAAAACCTCGTCACGGAGCTGGTAGATAATCTGACGTTGTTTATTAATAACATCGTCATATTCCACTAAAGATTTACGAACATCGAAATTATAACCCTCAACCTTGACTTGAATTTGCTCTAAAACCCGAGAAATCATGGGATGGGTCAAGGGTGCATCTTCGGGCATATTAAAACGCCCCATGAGAGCAGAAATTTTTTCTCCTCCAAAGATACGCATTAAATCGTCATCCAGTGCCACATAAAATTGAGAAAAACCGGGATCACCTTGACGACCGGCACGACCACGTAATTGGTTATCAATGCGACGGGATTCATGACGTTCAGTACCAATGACATACAAGCCACCTAAATCGATAACTTCTTGGTGTTGTTTTTCCCAGGTTTTAGG
>DBPM01000010.1:27036-27730 GCA_002304845.1 Candidatus Shapirobacteria bacterium UBA1420 | reverse complement strand
CGCTTGATCAATTTCTGCCAAAATTTCGGTCATACTTCGGGAAATTTCCCGGCCTCGAGAGTAGGGGACTATACAATAACTGCAAAAGTTGTTACACCCGCTACTGATAGTAATCAAAGCCACTTTGTTTTTGTTTCTGACCGGTTCCCAATCAAAACTAATCTCTTTAATCGGCCACATTTCATCCACTCCTTTAATCTTCTTTTTAGAAATCGGTACCAAACACCCAGTTAAAATTATTTTTCTTCGTGTTTTAACGGAGGCGGACTCCCATTTTCTTATTTTATTTATCAACCCGTAAACCCGATTCTCCGCCGATTCTCTGACTACACAACTATTGATAATCACTGTCTCAGCTTCTTTCCAATCATTGACAAACACACTGCCTTTATCACTATAAAAAGCTTTAATCCGTTCCGAATCAGACTCATTTTGAGCACAACCAAAGGTTTTGAGATAGATTTTTTTAGGCCTTATAAACACGCCACATTTTACCACCGATCATGATTCCCACTAAGCCACCCATTAACAAAATTATTCCTGGCCAAGTATTACCGGCTGCTGGCAGGGCTTTTCCCTCTCCTGCTTCCACCGCTTCCCAATCAACATTGTTTGTCCCTGTAGTTAGGGTAAAGTTAATCGTTGACCCGCCACTGCTTAATTTCACTGTATGATCACCTTCGCTTAAATCTAC
>DBPM01000010.1:0-26950 GCA_002304845.1 Candidatus Shapirobacteria bacterium UBA1420 | reverse complement strand
ACTCCACTGATTGATTTTAGGTTAAAAGTGCCTGCCCAAACCTTCGGTGACATTAATAAACTTACGATTACTCCTACTAATAATATCTTCTTAAGCATAATATAAGAAAATCATAATCTCTGTGATTCCAATTATCAAGAGTTGCACCATATTCGGAAAAATGAGAATATTATTTTATGACCGACATCAACACTGACCCCAATTATCAGGATATTTTAAATAAATATGCTCAAGATTTAAAAGAACCTGAACCTGAAATTCCCACAGAACCAGAGATTACTCCTGAATCGGAACCTACAACTAACACCGACACCCCCCCAACTCCCGAATTACCACCTGAACCAGAATCCCCTCCACCTTCCTTACCACCCACCCCTCCGGTTGATGCTCTACCGCCTACTGGTACTCCGGTTGATACCGAAACTCCTGACAATCCTCCTCAAAAAGAAAACAATTTTTTCAAATATCTCTTTTTCTTTTCATTAATTATCTTTTTAATTGTTCTCTTTTTTGTCATCCGTTCCTTTTTACAAGGTCAACAAGGTACCGGTCGTCCTTTAGAAAAGGAAACTGTCCCAACCTCATCAGTTACTGAGACACCGACTGATTCAGCTCACTGTCAGTTTGGTGAACAAAGTTATGCTTTAGGTCAGACCATTCAAGCCGACGATGGTTGCAATACCTGTACCTGTGAAGAAAATGGTGAACTGGTCTGCACCACTCAAACTTGCCCTGCTACCGACTCAGCTCAAAATAATCAAATTGACGTAGCCACCACCTCTGCCTCAATCAACTAATAAAATATGAAAAAATCAGAAATACTTCTTCTTTCTCTTCTTTCCCTCTTTTTCGTCTCCACTCTTTATCTTCTTTACCTTCAATTCTATAAATCAAGATTAACCAGTAATGTTGTTTCAGTTAGCCCTGTACCAACCAGTATTCCTACCAATAATCCTGTCTCAGGCTGGCAAACATATATAGATGAAACACTAGGTTTTTCCTTTAAGCATCCTAGTGATTTTTTTAAACGAATTTCTCGAGTAGAAGTCTTTGACAACTCCAATCAATTCACTCCAAAACAATTTTCCGATAATTGGGTGAAGAAGTCAAAGACGGATGAACTTTGCCCTGGATGTTACCAAGTTCTCAATGAAAGTGACTATGTTGTAGGTACTAAAGTTGGTTTATTGCAAGAAATAGACTCTCATCCGGCGGGAAGAAGTATACAGTTTCTCATTTCTCATAAGAATAAAATGATTATGTTACGACTTAATTCTGCTGGTGACCCAGACATCCCTATCCCAGAGAATATTAAAACGGAATTTCTTCAAATCCTCTCCACCTTTAAATTTGTAGAATAAAATCAATGCCGAAAAAATATACCTTAGTGTCGATACTTCTTTCCATTTTTTTCGTCTCTACTCTCTATCTTCTTTACCTTCAATTCTATAAATCAAGATCAACCAGTCTTCCTACTAATAATCCTGTTTCAGGCTGGCAAACATATAAAGATGAAAAACTAGGTTTTTCTTTCAACTATCCAGCCAGTTATAAGGTGGTTGTGCCAGATGCACCTCCCGCCTACATTCTCATGTTGCAGGGTGCCAACTATGCCATAGAAGGGTCTCCTTTGGGTTTACAAAACACCGGGGATTATTATTTCCTATCCACCAGTTCTGATTGTAAACCAAAAACTGTTTTAGCTAATCAATATAAACAAATTAGCTCGGACAATAACAAATCATTTTTTGACGTTGACGGCTATGAAGGTCCTGATTATAAATCAGCTATCATTAAAGGAGAGCAATTTTGTTATGAATTTACCTGTCATACCGAGACAAATTGTGTCAATCAACATTTTAATGAATTCCAAGATATAGTTTCCAGTTTTGAACTTACTAATCAATCATCATCAAGCAAGACTCATTTTCAAAAATTAATTAGTAATTTTGAACTCTATCAAGAGATTTCTCCTGAAGAGAGACAACGGACATTATCTGATTTTTGGATCAGTTTTATCTCAAAAGACAATGCATATTATTCTTTAGCTCAAAATATTCTCCAAGGTTCCATTAAAAAATTAACTGTAAATAACCGCAACCTTCCAGGAGCATTGAAACAATATAGTTTTTATTTGACCCCTAACTACAATCAATTTAAAAACCCTGACTTTACCAACAGTCTGCGTGATGTTTATGGAGGTACTCAAGATTTATTTGCTTTATATGCTTTTCCTGACAAGTTAATTTGGACAACCTCAGGTAACTGTGGTGGTGTTCGTCCAGATACTGCTCAGGAAAAATTGAAGTTTGACCAATGTGAAACATTTGCCCAGGAGATGCTAACTGCTTTTGAATAATTTCCCTCTTGTTTTAGCTATAAATTGGGTATATAATTTCCACATTTGGCGAGCGGTTGGTACATAACTCGCTTTTATACTAATTTAAATTTATCGATGCCTTCCGCTAAAAGAATCAACTGGGGCAAAAGACACCCCAACATCCCCGACCTGGATCTTTTAAGAATTCAAAAAGAATCCTGGGACAAATTTCTCAAACACGACCTAGCAGAAACCCTAACTTCTATTTCACCTATTTCCGACTATACCGGCAATAACTGGTTATTAGAAATTGGTGAACTCTTTTTTGACAAACAAGTTTTGACTCCCAAGGTGGCCAAAGTTAAGGGCTTAAATTACAGTATCCCTGTTTATGCCAAGGTGAAATTAACCAACAAAAGAACCGGCCTTACCCGTGAAGAAGATGTCTTCATGCTCAATTTACCCACCATGACCGAAGATGCTACTTTTATCATCAACGGTATCGAGAGGGGAATCATTAATCAATTGGTTCGTTCCCCAGGTGTTTACTTTACCGGTGAAGTTGATCCTGCTACCGGCAAAACTCTGTGTAATGCGGAGATTCGTCCCGTTCGTGGTTCTTGGTTGGAATTTTTTGTTGGTAAAAAAGATGTAGTTTTTGCCCGAATTGATCGAAAAAAGAAAATCCCAGCCACCATTATCCTGCGCGCGGCTTGTGGTTTTTCCGACAAACAATTAGTGACTGAGTTCGGAGATTTTATCAATGCCACCATCACTGCCGATCCGACTAAAACTCAAGAAGAGGCTATTTTAGAGTTTTACCGTAAACTCCGTCCCGGTGAGCCTGTAATCCTAGAAAATGCCCAAAAATTTTTCACCGACCGTTTCTTTGACCTTAAAACTTACGAATTAGGTCAGGTTGGTCGCTACAAAATCAACAAAAAATTTGCCTTTAATTTTGCTGATGATGATAAAGCCAATTGGGTCATTAGAAATGAGGATTTAATTGCCACTGTCTGTCAGTTAATTAAGTTACAAAAAGGTGAAGCCAAACAATTTGATGATATTGATTCTCTGGCTAACCGTCGTCTGCGTCGTTGTGGCGAAATTGTCTCTCAAGTGGCTTTGCGTCCAGCTATGGCCCGTTTTGAACGTATGGTCAAGGAGCGCATGTCTCTGGTTTCCACCAAGGAAAAACCCACTCCCAGCCAAATGCTCAATCCCCAACCTTTAATTTCTTCTCTTAATACTTTTTTCCGCAGCAATCAACTCTCAGCTATTTTGGATCAAACCAATCCTTTGGCAGAACTGGATTTGCTTCGTCGGGTGACTGTCGTCGGTGTCGGTGGTCTAACCCGTGAACGAGCTGCCTTCTCCATTCGTGACGTTCACTCTTCCCAGTACGGTCGTATCTGCACTGTTCGTTCTCCGGAAGGTCCCAATATCGGTTTAGTTTCTTATCTAGCCCTCTATGCTCATGTCAATAAGTATGGTTTTATCGAAGCTCCTTTTAGAAAAATCGTTAAAAAGGGCAAAGATTTTGTGGTTAGTGATGAGGTAATTTACATGGATGCTGACGATGAATTTAATTATCACATTACTCATTTAGGCACCAAAATTGAAGGTAATGTTATTAAGCAAAAATGGCTACCGGTTCGTTATCAAGGTGAGTTCTCTGAAGCTTCTATAGAGTCTGTTGAATTTACTGACATGGTTCCCAATGAAATTGTTGGGGCCTCGGCTTCCTTGATTCCCTTTGTTGATCATGACGATGCTACCCGGGCTCTGATGGGCTCTCACATGCAGACTCAAGCGGTACCTTTGGTTACCACCGAAGCTCCGATTGTTGGTACTGGTATGGAAGAAGCTGTCGCCACCTCCATGAATCGTTGTGTTACCGCCACCCAGTCTGGCACCGTCACTTTTGCCGATGCTTCTAAAGTAGTTATTGGAGACATCACCTATCCTGTCCATAAATTTGAAAGAACTTCTCCTTACGGTACTTGTTATGATCAACGGGTATTAGTCAACGTTGGTGATCAGGTTAAAAAAGGTCAAGTCATTATTGATGGACCTTCCATTGATCATGGTGAATTATCTCTTGGTAAAAATTTATTGGTGGCTTATGCCTCCATCGATGGTTTAGGTTATGAAGATTCTTTTCTGATTTCTGATCGTTTAGTCAAACAAGATGTTTTAACCAATATTCAAATTTTCGAATACAAAGCCGATGTGGTTGAAACCAAACTGGGTACCGAAGAATTAACTAGAGATATTCCCAATGTTTCTGAAAATGAACTAGCCAAATTAACCGACGATGGTATTGTTATGATCGGTGCTTCTGTCGGCCCTAACGATATCTTGGTTGGTAAAGTCGAACCTCGTGGTGAAAAAGAGCTTTCCGCCGAAGAGAGACTATTGCGCGCTATTTTCGGTGAAAAAGCTCGTGAGGTTAAGGACACATCTTTACGTGTTCCCAATGGTGAAGGTGGTGTGGTTATTAAAGTTGAAGTTTTAAGTAAAGATCAAGGTGATGAATTAGATCCCGGTGTTAACAAAGTTGTTAAAGTTTATGTCGCTCAAATTCGTCGGATTCAAGAGGGTGACAAAATTGCTGGAAGACATGGTAACAAGGGTGTTATTTGCCGTATTATGCCGGAATATGACATGCCTCGTCTTGAAGATGGTACTCCTGTCGATATGGTCATGTCTCCGCTTTCCGTTATTGCTCGTATGAATCTAGGTCAAATTTTGGAAGTCACTTTGGGTGCTGCTGGTTATAAACTAGACAAAAAATACGCTGTTCCGGTTTTTGAAAAATATAGTGAAAATGATATTGCCACTGAGCTGGTTGCTGCTGGTCTCAGTCCCAACGGGAAAACTCGTCTTTATGATGGTCGTACTGGCGATGTGTATGATCAAAATGTAGTTGTTGGTGTGGGTTATATTCTTAAATTAGTTCATATGGTTGATGACAAGGTTCACGCTCGTTCCACCGGTCCTTATTCCCTGGTTACTCAACAACCTCTTGGTGGTAAGGCGCGCATGGGTGGACAACGCATCGGAGAAATGGAGGTTTGGGCTCTGGAAGCACATCGGGCGGCTCATACTTTACAAGAAATGTTAACCATTAAATCTGATGATGTTGAAGGTCGAACCCATGCTTTTCAAGCTATTATTAAAGGTCAACCGATTCCTGAACCGGCTATTCCAGAGTCTTTCAAGGTTTTAACCAAAGAATTGGCTGGATTAGCTTTAAATATTTCACCGGTTGGTGTCAGTGAAGAAACCCCTCCTGATGAGGAGGATAAGACAAGTACTGCCATTCTTGACACTGAAGCGGAAGTTATTAGCGATACCGACACAAATGTTGTCGATTCACAGGAGGAAGAAAATGTTTAAATTTAAAAATATGCTCGATTTTACCGGTATCGAGATTAAATTGGCTTCACCGGAAGAAATTTTATCCTGGTCTCATGGTGAAGTTTTAAAACCGGAAACCATTAACTATCGTTCTTGGCGTCCTGAAAAGGACGGTCTTTTCTGTGAAAAGATTTTTGGACCTAGTCGTGATTATGAATGTTACTGCGGTAAATACAAAAAAATCAGATTTAAAGGAGTCGTTTGTGACAAGTGTGGTGTCGAAGTTACCACCAGTAAGGTTCGTCGTGAACGCATGGGTCATATTTCTTTGGCTGCACCAGTTGCTCACCTCTGGTATCTTCGCAATACCCCTTCACCTCTCAGTGTTATTCTTGATGTCCCTCAAAAAGATTTGGAAGCAGTTGTTTACTTTACTAAATATTTAATTACTGCTGTTGACAATGATAAAAAGAAAGAGGCTCTAAACAATTTAGCCATCAATTCTATTAAAAGGGAAGAACAAATTGACGCCGAAGCTAAAAGTACTATTGAAAAACTCAACACCCAAGTTGCTAAAGAAAAAACAGCGCTGAAGGATAAAATTAAAAATAAAGATCAACTTTTAATTGCTCAAGAGGAACGTGACGTCCGTCTTAAACAGGATATTCAAAAAATTGAAAATAAGGCTACTAGCGAAAAGAATCGCATTGAAAGTTTGATTAAATTTTTAGAAGATAAAATTAAAGGTACTGAAGTTCTTTCTGTTTTAACTGACGAAGAAGAATTTTATTTATCTCAATTCAAAGCTGATATTTTTTACGAAGCGGAAATGGGCGCTGAAGCTCTGGCTAAAGTTTTGCGTCAGATTGATATGCCCGAAACCGTCAAGAATCTTAAAAAAGAACTGGCTAAAACTAGCTCTAAACTCAAGAAAAAGAAAATCATGTACAAGATCCGTATTCTTAATGGCATGATTGACAATGATATTTCACCTGCTTGGATGGTAATGCAACATATTCCGGTTATTCCACCCGATTTACGTCCCATGGTCCAACTCACCGGTGGTCGTTTTGCCACCTCTGACTTAAATGACCTCTATCGCCGTCTCATTAACCGCAATAATCGTCTTAAAAAATTAATCAAATTAGGTGCTCCTGAAATTATTTTACGTAACGAAAAACGAATGCTTCAGGAGTCGGTTGATATTCTGATTGACGCCCAAAAAGCCAGTAAAAATAAACGCAAAAGTAGTAAACGCTTACCTCGCTCCCTTTCCGATCTACTCCGGGGTAAAAAAGGTCGTTTCCGTCGTAACCTTTTAGGTAAACGTGTTGATTATTCCGGTCGTTCGGTTATTGTCGTTGGCCCCGAACTCAAGCTTAATGAAGTCGGTTTGCCCAAAGAAATTGCTCTAGAAATGTATCGCCCTTTTGTTCTCAAAGAACTTATGGATACTGGTTTAGCTGCTAACATTAAATCAGCCAAAAGCCTCATTGATCATCGTGTTAATGAAGTTTATGATATTTTAGAAAAAGTCACTGAAAATACCTATGTTCTTTTAAACCGAGCTCCGACTCTTCACAAGCTTTCTATTCAAGCCTTTAAACCAGTCTTAACCGATGGTTTAGCCATTCGTCTTCATCCTTGCGTCTGCAAAGGCTTTAATGCTGACTTTGATGGTGACCAAATGGGTGTTTATTTACCTCTTTCTGCTGAGGCTCAAAAAGAAGCTAAACAATTGATGTTGCCGAGCAGAAACTTGCTCAAACCTTCAGATGGTTCTCCAGTTTCTATTCCTTCTCAAGAGATGGCTGTTGGTTGTTATTACATTACTTCCGTTCGTTCTGAGGATCTTGATAAAGAAACAACTGAAGATTTCAAAGATTTACCGATTATGGCTGACACTCAAGAGCTGGCTCTTGCTTATCAGTCCGGTAAAATTGCTCTTCGTGAATTAGTTGCCGTTAAAATTGGTGATCAACTGGTTAAAACCACTTACGGTCGTGTTTGGTTTAATTCCATTTTACCCAAAGAATTTGACTTTTTGAATGTCGCTATGGCTGGATCCAAAGCTCTTAATGATTTAATTGTCAAATCCTTGGAAATTGCTGGTCGTCTTAAAACTGTTAAACTCATTGACGCTCTTAAAGAAATTGGTTTCACTGGCTTTACTCTCTCTGGTTTATCCCTGTCCATGTCTGATATGGGTTACTTGGATAACAAAGGTCATTTGATTGAGGCTGCCGATAAAAAGGTAGCTGAAATCGAAGATAATTACAAACTGGGGCTAATCAGTAATGAGGAGAAGAAACGTCTCTCTCAAAATGTCTGGATGGAAGTCACTGAAGATATTGCTGAAAAAACCTGGGACACTTTGGATATTGATTCACCTATTCGTGTTGTTTCTGCCGCCGGTATCAAGCGGGCTTCTAAAGACCAAATTAAACAACTTTCTGGTATGCGCGGACTGATGGTTGATCCTACCGGTAAAATCGTTCAATTACCTACTAAAAGTAATTTTCGTGAAGGTCTCTCTGTCTTTGAATACATTACCGGTGCTCGAGGCACCCGCAAAGGTTTAGCTGACACCGCTCTTCGTACTGCTGATGCCGGTTACTTGACTCGTCGTTTGGTCGACACCTCTCATATTTCGATTATAAACGAGGAAGATTGTGGTACCACCAAATCTTGGACTATTGATCGCAATGAAAAAGGTCGGGAAAAATATTTTGGTCGTCGTATTTTAGGTCGAGTCTTAGCTGCCGATGTTACCGATCCTACTTCTAAAAAAGTTATTGCGAAAAAAGGCGACTTAGTTGATCACAACCTATTAGAAGTTATTGAAAATTCCGAGATTAAAGCGGTGGAAATCCGTTCTCCACTGGTCTGTAAGGCCAAAGTTGGTCTTTGCCAACAATGTTATGGTTGGGATCTTTCCACTCGTAAACTGGTTGACCTGGGTATTCCTGTCGGTGTCATTGCCGCTCAGTCTGTTGGTGAACCTGGTACTCAGTTAACTCTTCGTACCAAACACACTGGTGGAGTTGTCGGTGTTGATGTCACTCAAGGTCTACCTCGTATTCAAGAACTTTTCGAAGTTCGTATGCCAAAACTACCCTCACCTTTGGCGGAATTTGATGGTAAGATCAAAGTTAAAGAAAATATTGATGGTTTTGACATTAAACTCACAGGTAAAGACAAAAATGGTACTAGTAAAACCGTTAATTACCTATTGCCTAATAATACTACTCTCTTGGTTAGTGATGGTGATTTGGTCGGGCAGGGGACTCAACTCTCCAGCGGTCCAATTGATGCCAGAGAAATTATGGAAATTTCCGGTCTAGAAGCCGCCCAAAGATATCTTATTAACTCTATTCAAGGGGTTTATGAATCTCAAGGTATTACCATTCATGACAAACATATCGAAGTCATTGTCCGAGAAATGAGCGACAAACTTAAAATTGAAGATCCAGGTGATACCAACTTCCTTTATGGTCAAGTCGTTACCCGTCCTGTCTATGAATCCGAAAACGACAAGGCTAAATCAAATAATAGTGAGGCTAAACCTGCCAAAGGACGCAAGGTTCTTTTGGGTTTAATTCAATCCTCATTAACTACCGGTTCCTGGCTTTCAGCTGCCTCCTTCCAACAAACTACCAGTGTTTTAACTGAAGCTTCACTGTTAGCCGAAGTCGATAGCTTGATAGGACTCAAGGAAAATGTTATTATCGGACGTCTGATTCCCGTTAGTCGGAAACAGCAATAAATTATGCCAACATTTAATCAATTACTCCGTCACTGCCGCAAAACCAGGCACACTAAACTTAAAACCAAAGCTTTACGTGACAACTACAATAGTATTAAAAATACTACTGTCAACACCTATAACCCTCAGAAAAAAGGGGTGGTCACTGTTGTCAAAACTATGACTCCTAAAAAACCACACTCGGCTTTGCGTAAGGTCGCCAAAATTCGTCTCAGCAACCGAACTACTGTGACTGCCTATATTCCAGGTATCGGTCACAATTTGGCCGAACACGGTATCGTTGCTATTCGTGGAGGTAGAGTTCGGGATTTACCTGGTGTCCGTTATCATGTTATTCGTGGCAAATATGATGCTGGTGGTGTGGCCGGTCGCCAACAATCCCGCAGTAAATACGGTGCCAAAAAGACTGTTACTAAAAGTACTGCTTAAAATCTATGTCTAGAAAAAGTCAAAACCAAACCAGAACCATTCTTCCTGATAGCCGTTTCCACAGCGAAATTGTGACTCGATTAATTAACCGCTCTATGATCTCTGGCAATAAGCCAGCTGCCCAAAAACAAGTTTACGCTGCCTTGGATCTACTTGAAAAAGAAGTGAAAAGTGAAGATATTCTGACTACTCTTGAACAAGCTTTGGAAAATCTTAAACCTAAGGTTGAAGTTCGTCCCCGCCGTATTGGTGGTGCCGTTTATCAAGTCCCGACCCCTGTGCGTGGTAGTCGTCAATACTCCTTAGCTATTCGTTGGTTAATTACCGCTGCTCGTAAACGCCCCAACAAACAATTTCACACCTTTGCTGAAAAACTCAGTGCTGAGCTCAAAGCCGCTCTTAATGATGAGGGCGCAGCTCTTACCAAGCGTCAAGAAGTCGAAAGAATGGCTGAAGCTAACAAAGCCTTCTCTCATCTCCGCTGGTAAACAGTTTTCCACCTCTTGGTTGTGGTAACATTATTCATGGCATTATTTTCCAAACCTAAAGTTGCTCTTTGGCCCAAAGCCGACGGACTGGATATTTATTTTAATCAAGACGAAAACAACCACCTTTCCTTTGAAATTGATCTTTGGCAATTTCAAAACGAGGACTCTCTTAAAAACCTGGCTGATTTTTTCAAAAAAAGGAAAGTTACTGACATTCATGTTCTTTTAGATGATAAATATGTGGTCACTAAAACTTTTATCTATGATTCCGTAGTTAACCATCTTAATCCAGAAGATGTCGTTACTTTAGCCAAAGATTCGGTTGATTTTCCTATTTCCCCCGAATCCGTCACCTTTGATCTCCAGTCTCAGGACAATCGCACTTTAGTTAGAACCAGTATTTTTAATCAAGAAAAATTTCACCTTCTTCGTGACAATCTCAGTAAACTTGGTCTTAATGTTTTAGAGTATAAAACTGTTTCTGAGGCTGTAATCAATGTTTTTTCTCAAATCGATAATGGTCAATATTTTTTCTTTTATCCCAGTTCTACCACCGAATATTTGGCTGTTCTCGCTGAAAAAGGCGAAGTCTATTTAACTTCCACCATCAAAAAAACTCTTCCTGAACTCAAAAAACTTCTCAATTACGCCGGTGCTTATTTTGGCAATAAAGAACCTCTCCAGTATTTACCAAATGAAAACTATCGGGAAAATGAAATTGTGACTCGTTTTCAAAAGCCCAGTGATTTTCCGCTCCCGCTTTTAGCTTTCTTTGCCGGAGGGAAAATTAAGCCCGCACCTGCTATAATTAAGACTGAAACAGTTAATACCCCATTTACTCCTCCTATGGAAGAAAACAACAAAAAAAATCTTTTACCTATCATCGCTGTCTTTTTAGTGACCCTGATAGCTGCTTCTTTAATTGTTTGGTATGTTCTCAATCATAACAAAAGCCCAGAAGATGGTCTCAATAATCCTGGTGGTGAGACTCAGACTGAAGAAATCAGTCCTGTTCCTACTGATACTCAAATAGAGACTCCTACTCCCACTCAGGCGGAAGTTGATAAAAATATTAAAATCCAAGTCCTGAATGGAACTGAAATCAATGGTCAAGCAGCCACCATCAAAGGTGAGTTGGTAAAACTTGGTTTCACCAGTATTGCTACTGGTAACAGTTCCAGTCCAGCTACTGCCAACAAAATTTCTACCAAGGCTTCTGTTCCAGCTAGTTACTTTGCCGCCAACCTGACCTCTTTTCAGGGTGCTGACACTGATCAATTAGCTACTTCTTCAAGCTATGATGTGGTCATTCTCATCGGCACTAATCTGAGTGGTACTTCTACTGCCACCGCCACACCTACTAAAACAGGCACCACCTCTGCCACACCTACTGTTAAACATTAATCAGTTTTCATAGTTTTATGAAACTACTTATTACTGGTGGTTTGGGTTTTATTGGGACTAATTTTATTCGACACTGGTTTTCGGTTCACCCCAGCGATTCTATTATTAATTTAGATAAAATTACTTACGCCGCCAATCCTAAAAATTTAATTGAATTCGAAGGTAAAAATAATTATCGATTTGTTAAAGGTGACATTTTAGATACTGATTTGGTGGATCCTCTTGTCTCTCAAGTAGATGTTATTGTTCATTTTGCCGCTGAATCTCATGTAGATCGCTCTATTGATGACCCTCTCCTTTTTGTGAGAACTAATGTTTTGGGTACTTATACTCTCCTTAATGCCGCTCACAAATATCAAAAACGTTTTCACCATGTTTCTACCGATGAGGTTTTTGGTTCTATTCCCTTTGATAGTGATGAACAGTTTAACGAACTAACTCCTTATGATCCCAGCTCGCCTTATTCTGCTTCCAAAGCTGCTTCTGACCACTTTGTCCGTTCCTTCCATAAAACTTTTGGATTACCTATTACTATTAGCAATTGTTCCAATAATTACGGCCCCTATCAACATCCCGAAAAAATGATTCCTCGAACTATTACCAATCTTTTAGCTGGAGAAAAAATTAAAGTCTATGGTCAAGGTGACAATTTCCGTGACTGGCTTCATGTGAAAGATCATTGTCGGGCCATTGAAACCATTATCTTACATGGCAAAATAGGTGAAACTTATTGTATTGGTGGTCTTAAAAAAGGCACCGCCAATATTGATTTAGTTAAAAACATCCTCTCTTTGATGGGTAAAGACGAGTCTTTTATCGAATATGTCCCTGACCGTCCTGCTCACGATAATTACGCTGTTAATTGGAATAAAATTCATCAAGAACTTGGTTGGGAACCTCAATACACCTTAGATACTGGCCTACGTCAAACTATCGATTGGTACCAAAAGCATCAAGATTGGTATCAAGATTCTAAAAAAGAAGCTGAAATTTTTTACCAAAAATTGGCCGATTACAAAAACATCCATAAATAATGCCCTATCTGTCGATCACTGAAACCGAACTCAAAGGTCTGTTTAGACTTCAACCTAAAATTTTTAACGATAATCGTGGTTGGTACTCACCAACATTAGAAGTTTCCGAATTTGAAGCTGCCACTGGCATTAAATTTAATTTAATCCAGGTTGCCACCTCTTTTAACGCCCACAAAGGAGTTTTTCGAGGTCTCCATTACCAAAAACCAGAAACTCAAGGAAAATTAGTTATGGCCACCACTGGCTCTATTTTAGATATTGCCATAGATATCAGACAAAATTCACCCACCTTTGGTCAACATGTTGTTGAATTCCTTAGTGCTGACAAACAAAATCAACTTTGGGTTCCACCCGGTTTTGCTCACGGTTATTTAGCCTTGGAAGATAATAGTCGTTTTACTTATTTTGTGACCGATGGTATTTATTCTCCCGCCTCAGAAAAAGGTGTTAATGTTTTTGATCCTCAATTAGCCATCGATTTACCTATGACGAAAGAGGCCATTATTATTAAGGACAAAGATTTAAATTTTCCTTATCTTGCGGACATTAAATCGGAGGATCTCTTATGAAAGAAACAGTTATCGGTACCGGTCTCACTGGCTTGGTTGGCTCCCGGGTTGTCGAACTCAATCCTCAATATGAATTTATAAATTTATCCTATCCTCAGGCAGATATTACTCAAATTGATACCATTGAAAGTTATTTTAAAGATCATCCGGAAGCAACCACCGTCATTCATTTTGCCGCTTTCACTGATACTAAATCTGCTTGGGAACAAAGATTCGATTTGACCGCTCCCTGCTTTCAAATTAATGTTATAGGTACTCAAAACATAGTCAATTTATGTCAAAAATACCAAAAACATCTCATCCATATTTCTACCGATTATGTTTTTAATGGCCAAAAAGACATTCCATATACCGAAGATGATCCGATTAATTCTCTCGAGTGGTACGGTCAAACCAAAGCTATGGCTGAAAAAATTGCTTTCGATGCCAGTGCCACTGTGGCTCGGATTTGTTTTCCTTTTCGCCACAGTTTTGCTGCCAAAGCTGACTTTATTCAGGGCTATATCAATAAACTAAAAGCCGGAGAACCCCTCTATCTTTTTACCGACCAGATCATTACCCCTACTTTTATTGATGATATGGCCACGGCTTTTGATGTTATGATTCAACGTCACCCTGAGGGTATTTACCATGTCGTCGGCTCTAGTTTCCATTCTCCTTTTGAAGTGGCTCAGAAAGTTGCCGCTGCTTTTAAGTTGAATGCTTCTTTAATTCACGAGTCTTCCTTGGCTCAATATCTGAAGGATAATCCCTTAGCCCGTCCTTTCGGTAAAAATCAAGCTATCAGTAATCAAAAATTACAACAAGATTTGGGTGTGGCTATGAAAACCTTTGCACAGTCTTTAGAGCTTCTCGCACCGCAAAATTAATTCCTCTGTCTTCCGGATAAATATTCGCAAAGTTTATATTAATAATTTTTTCTTTTTTCTGGTTTCTTGTAATTTGTTTCTTGTAATTTCGCGTTACTATATGTTGTGCATTCTTAAACTTAAAAATCCATTTCTTTTCCACCTGTTTTCTCTCAAAATCTGGAAAAATCTTCCCTAGATATTCAAAAAAATCATCATATATTTTTTTATCTGAATCTATAAAATAGTGATGATTTTGGGGTAAGTATGTTCCCATATAATAAATGTGTCGCCCTCGATAATTTTTAGTCCCGACTAAATTCGTATGTTCGATAAAAGCCAGAAAAGGGGAGTTGGTATCATTGATATTGTGCCAATAATAAGGACTAAGTTTTTGCTTGGAACTAAAAACCACTGTTATTGCCCCTAAATAATCGACATTTTTCAGATTTTGGCTGGTAATAATCAAATCATATTTATTTTTAATCAAATTAATCTTCACTTCTGAATTAGATTTAATGACTCCACCCATCTTTTTAATTCTTTTTGCTAATTCTTGTGTAATCTGATCAAAACCTCCCTGCATGTATCCCAATCGTTCCTTCCCAGACTCACTGGAATTTCCTCGAGTGTTGATTCGAGCCCACATCCAAGCCATTGAAATATCCTTGTATCTATCCGCAAATTTTCCTTTTAAAAGTGGCTCCCAAACTATCTGGTAAGCTCTCTGACCACACCATTTTTCCAGCCATTTATAAGCCAAAACACCTTCAAATTTTTGCCAATTATTTTCTTTTTCCAAATAAATCTTCATTAACCCTAGGCGAACTTTATCCATAAAACCCAAAGGTTTAAATCTCAATAAATCTATAGCTCCGGCAAAAGGATACATTTTTCCTTCATAATACAATCCTGTTTTACTTTCATACCATTTTAATTTTTTTCCCAACCCCAATTCTTCAATCAAAGCAATAATGTACTTGTCAGTTTTAAAAACATGGTGATAGCTTTTTTCTAAATTAGTGCCATACATGGAAAATCCCCCTAAAAGTCCACCTAAATCCTTATCTTTTTCCACTACGGTAACTTGATAACCTTTTTGTAGTAGACGATAAGCTACGGTCATTCCACCAATTCCTGCTCCGACCACTAATATTTTTGTCTTCATTTATGCTATGATACTATGTTTAAAATCTATTAACTATTAACCATTAACTAATTTTCTAGTTATTTCAATCTAAAATGGCGGAAGCTATTCAAGTCACTAAAAACCGAACCGTCCCCATGGACAAAGTTAGAAATATTGGTATTATCGCCCATATCGATGGAGGTAAAACCACTACCACTGAAAGACTTTTGTTTTATACTGGTAACATTCACAAAATTGGTTCAGTTGACGCCGGTACTACTACCACTGATTCCATGGCCCAGGAAAGAGAGCGGGGGATTACCATCCAATCTGCTTGTGTGACTACTTTTTGGAAAAATCATCGTGTCAATATTATCGATACTCCTGGACACGTCGATTTCACCGCCGAAGTTGAGCGCTCTCTCCGTGTTTTGGATGGTGCCATCATGATTTTTGACGGTAATGCTGGAGTTCAAGCGCAATCTGAAACTGTTTGGCGTCAGGCCGATAAATATCAAGTTCCTCGCATAGCTTATGTTAATAAAATGGATAAAATCGGTGCTTCTTTTGAAAATACTCTGGAATCTATCAAGCAAAAATTACACGCCCCTATTGTGCCGGTAGTTTTACCTATCGGGCAAGAACATGATTTTATCGGTGTTATCGATCTTATGGAAATGAAGATGATTGTTTACGATAAAGATGAAGAAGGTTTGGAATTTACCGTCAAAGATGTCACCGATGATTATTTGGAAAAAGCTAAAACTGCCCGGGCGGCGATGGTAGAAAAAATTGCTGGTGAGGATGAAGCTTTAATGGAAAAATTCTTAAATGATGAAGAAATTTCTATACCTGAACTCAAAGCTGCTCTTAGACAAGCTACCATTGCCCGTAAACTTTTCCCTGTTTATTGTGGTGCTTCCTGGAGAAATAAAGGCATTCACCCTATTTTGGATGCCATTGTTGACTATTTACCCTCACCTTTAGATCTACCTCCAGTAGAGGGTTTTGATGTCGATACTGGTGAGGTTCTCACTCGAAAACCTGAAAATACAGAGCCTTTTTCTGGTCTTTTGTTTAAAGTTCAGTCTGACCCCCATGTCGGTACCTTATCTTATATTCGCATTTATTCGGGTACCATTAAAACCGGTCAAGAAGTTCTCAATGCTACCGAGAAAAAACCAGAACGGATCGGTCGTTTACTTCTCATGCACGCTGACAAACGTGAAGGTATTGAAGAGGGTTTTGCCGGAGAAATTATTGCCTGTATTGGTCTTAAAGATTCGGTTACTGGTGACACTCTTTGTGATAAAAATCACCCAATTTCTTTATCTCCAATTCATTTTTCCGATCCCGTTATTTCTCTCTCTATCGAACCAGAAACTGCCGATGATCAGGAAAAAATGGGTGCTGCCCTCAATCGCCTTTCTTCAGAAGATCCTACTTTTAAAGTTTCCTACAATCAAGAAACTGGCCAAACCATTATTGCCGGCATGGGTGAGCTTTACTTGGAAATTATTGTTGACCGTCTCAAGCGTGAATTTGGTGTCAATGTTAAAACCGGTGCTCCTCAAGTAGCTTACCGAGAAACTATTTCTGCCAATGCCGAAGGTGAAGGAAAATATATTCATCAATCCGGTGGTCATGGTCAATACGGTCACTGTAAAATTCGTATTGAACCTAAAGACCGTGGTGAAGGTATTGAATTTGTTAATGAAATTAAAGGTGGTGTTATTCCTGCCAACTTCATTCCCGCCATTGAAAAAGGTGTTCGCGAAACTCTCCAAAAGGGGATTATCGCTGGTTACCCTTGTACCGACCTTAAGGTTTCCGTTTATGACGGTTCTTATCATGATGTCGATTCTTCCGAGGCTGCCTTTAAATTAGCTGGTGCTTACGCCATTAAAGACGCTGTCATGGCTGCCCAACCCTTAATCTTGGAGCCTATCATGAAATTTGAAGTTGCCACTCCTTCTGAGTTTTTAGGTACTGTTATCGGTGATTTGTCTTCCCGTCGAGGTCAAATTGGTGGTACCACCGAATCTTTCGGTTTCACTACCATTAACGCTAGTGTTCCTCTAGAGGCTGTTCGCGGTTATGCTACCGTTATTCGCTCTCTGACTCAAGGTCGAGGTTCGTTCTATATGGAACCCAGTCACTATGACCCGGTTCCACGCGACATCCAAGAAAAACTCACCATCAAACCTGAGGGTAAATAAACAACATGCTCGAATCTTCTAATTTAACTCTTAAAAGTCCGGAATTTTGGCGTTATCGATCATCCCTTACCGAATTTGATTGGCCCGAATTACCTGATCACATTTCTCGTGAATCTTCTAATGACTATAACCAAATTATTCAAGATAGGTTCCATGATCACCATACTGATCAACGTCTTATTTCCTTGACTCTCTATGATAATGATAATGATGATGATAATGACCCTTTTACTCAAATAACTATACTAGATGACTCATTATCTATTTTCAAAAGGGTATCACAAGGATTGGATAGTTTCAGATATTATATTTCCGAAGATTATGGTTCTACTTTTAAATCTGTAAGTAATGACGTTTTTAATTATCTTTTAAGAACTGACAAGTCTTTATCTGAGATTGAGGCTCGTGCTCATCCTGAAAATCCCCAATTTATTTTTAATACCCCAGAAATATGGAATTCTCTTTTTCAAGGTAAAATACCTAATGAATTCATTGGTCGTATTGAACATTCTTTCGGATATGGTGCTCCTGAAGAAGATAATGAGCGTTTTTATGATCGAGCCACCCATCAAAGCTTATATCTTTGTTTTCCAATGGTGAGTGATGATCGAATACTGAGTTTGACCGATGTCACCGGTACTTATGAAATGGTACGTAATAATCAAGATAAAACTCAGCCAAAATCTTATTTTTTTACACCTCCTGGACGTAATCGTTGGGACAATCCACAGCGTTCTCAAATTACTCAAGAAGAATTTTTCCAACTTTTACAGGACCAACATCCAAGAAAAACTCACCATCAAACCTGAAGGTAAGTAGTTTGTTTTTTTCTGATTTAAGTTGTAATATGAACTTATATGTCAGAATCTACCAAAAACCCAGAAGTCTCCTCTGTAAAACAACCCAGTCTTGCTCAAAAAATCACCCAAAAAATAGAGGCTCATCACACTTTTAACCAAAGTCATTTCGAATGGTCGGACAGAAAAAAAAGGAGTGAACTCAACCACACCCCTTTTTCTGATCCCGAGCCCCAACCTTCTCCAGACGCTTTAAGTGGTGAAAAATTGCTTAAAATCCAAACAGATTCCTCTACAGATACCGACCAACGTCTTGAGCGTCAAGATCTTCCTGTTCGTGTTAATAATCTTAAAGAAATAATTACTGAAGGCAATTCCCTTGAGGACAAAGAAGAAAAAACCGTATTTTTTGCAGGTGTGCTTCAAGGTATGGAAAAATACCACCTCCCTACCTTTGAAGATAAACTAAGTCTCTATGGACAAATCATTGATTCTGCCCCTGAATCTTTTGCGTTATACCAGTTCAACCCTCTTAACCTAAGTGAGATTTCTAAATTTCAAACACCATCATCATATAGGAGAGACCAGGAAAGAACCATATTGAAAGATGCTCAAATATTGCTTAACCCAGATCTCAAAAAACTCTTGACACATCTGGTGTCCGAAACCAGCTCTGTTAAGCCTGAACAAAAAGCCCAATATTCTTTTCTTTTAGACAAGTCTCGTGTTGCCACTTTACTGGCCAGTCAGCGGGAACGAACAATAAGTCAAACTAATTTTTCAGCAGAAAGTTTAGTTTCCACTCTGGGCTTGGATTCTGGTGAAATTACCAAAGCTTTCAATCAATTAAGTCAAAAAGATCCTCAAACTTTTTCCAGTCCATCCGAAGTTCCTTTTCTGGGTTTACCTGCACTTTTAGGTAAAATTTATGAAAATAATCCCCAAGAAACCACTAAACATTATGCTTTGATTTGTACGCGGGAGTTGCTTGAGCGGGGCCAGCGGGATAATGATATTCGAGGGAATCGTAAAACGGTTCTTGACGCTACTGTTCCCAGTACAATTAGCCTTATGGGCATTGGAGATATTCCAAATATATATTATAAACACGTGAGAGAATTAGGTGACAGTATCGCCTTAAATGAATTTGGAAATCTTTTTCAAGAACACCCGGATTTTAGCGATAGTATACGAACAAATATTGACTCCGCCATTCGAGCCAAACAAGAAGCTGCTACTAAACAAGCTGCGGAGATGGCTCGTCAAAAAGCTATTCAAGAAAAAGAAGCTCAACGTAAACATAGTCAAGAAATTGTCGACCAATTTAAGAGTCATCAAGACATTCAGAAAATTATTACCAATTGGGCTGGAAATATCAATTCTCGGCTAGAATCTCAATTACCCCAAGTTCGAAAGTTGCTGGATCAGATAAAAACAACTGATGCTGCTAGTAGTGAAATTGTCGATTTTGCCCATCAAGTCATAAATGAAACAAATCGATTACGCCAAGAAGGTCAAATAGTGGCTGAACATACTCGAGAAATTGGTAGACAAAAGAAACATCTTTTCAGCAATAAGGATTTAGTTAGATACCAAACAACTTACGGACAAGACAACTCAAAGTTCACCTCTTTCAAAGATAAAATCAACCGCGAAATAAAGGATAATCCTAGTCTCGATAACTTTGCCACTCACACTGCTTTAAATTATCTTAATTTAAACACGAATAAAACCATCAATTTTACAAAAGAAGAGAATCGAAAACCTTAAACCCCAATCCAGGTCTTTTTCCTTCTTGCGAAGCTGGTAACTTATTGATACAATTCTAAAGCGTTTTCCGCTATAATTAATTGTTATTAATTTTCCGCGAAAGCGGGAGTATTTTTTAAAAAATAAAAACATATGGCAGATGTCTTTCAAAGAAACAAACCTCATGTCAACGTTGGTACTATTGGTCACGTTGACCATGGTAAAACTACCTTGACTGCGGCTATTACCAAAGTTCAAGGCAATGCTAAGTCTTACGCCGATATCGCCAAAGGCGGTACCGTTCGTGATTCTAGCAAAATCGTTACTATTGCTATCTCTCACGTCGAATACGAAACTGACAAGAGACATTACGCCCATATTGACTGTCCCGGACATGCTGACTACGTCAAAAACATGATTACTGGTGCTGCTCAGATGGATGGTGCTATTTTAGTCGTTTCTGCTCCTGACGGTCCCATGCCTCAGACTCGTGAGCACGTTTTGTTAGCTAAACAAGTTAATGTTCCTGCTATTGTCGTTTTCTTAAACAAAGTTGATTTGGTTTCTGATCCTGAATTCTTAGACTTGGTCGAAATGGAAATTCGTGATCTTTTGACCAAATACGGTTTTCCTGGTGATGAAACTCCTATCATCCGTGGTTCCGCTCTTAAAGCTCTTAATGGTGAAGCTGATGGTGTCGAATCTATCAAGAAATTAATGGAAGCCTTGGATACCTATATTCCTGAGCCTACTCGTGATTTAGACAAACCTTTTATGATGCCGATTGAAGATGTTTTCTCTATCAAAGGTCGGGGTACTGTCGCCACCGGTAGAATTGATCGCGGTGTTGTCAAGGTTAATGACGAAGTCGAAATTGTCGGTCTTCGTGATACCCGCAAAGCTGTTGTCACCGGAGTCGAAATGTTCCATAAACAACTTGATCAAGGTCAAGCTGGCGACAACGTCGGTTTACTTCTGCGTGGAGTAGAAAAAGACGATATCGAGCGTGGTCAAGTCTTGGCCAAGCCTGGTACCATTACTCCTAACACTGAGTTTAAAGCCGAAGTTGTTCTTCTGAAAAAAGAAGAAGGTGGTCGTCATACTCCCATCTTTGCTGGTTACCGACCTCAGGTTTTCATAGGTGTTGCCGATGTTACTGGTGAAGTTACTCTTCCTGATGGTGTTGAAATGATTATGCCTGGCGACAACGCTAACGTTACTATTAAATTAATTAAACCGGTAGCTATGGAAAAAGGCTTCCGTTTCGCTATTCGCGAAGGTGGCTTGACTGTCGGTGCCGGTGCTATCACTGAAGTTATCAAATAAACCATGAAAGGTAATCGGATTCGGATTAGATTGAAATCTTTTGACCACCGCCTCATCGACGAGGCGGCGGTCAAGATTGTTGAAGCCGCCGTTACTGCTGGCGCCACCGTTCAAGGTCCCATTCCCTTACCTACTGCTCGAAAAGTTTTTACTGTTCTAACCAGTCCTCATACTGACAAAAATGCCCGAAATCACTATCAAATTTTGACTCACAAAAGATTAATCGATATTTTTAGTACCAGTCTGCGTACTGTTGATAGTTTGCAGCATCTTGACCTTCCTTCCGGAGTTGAAGTTGAAGTTAAAATGTAATTTTCCCCTATGATATCCGGATTTCTCGCTAGAAAAAAAACCATGACCAGCCTTTTTGATGCTAAAGGTCAACGTTTGGCGGTTACTGTTCTGGAAGCCAAACCTTTAACAGTCAAAGAAATCAGGACTCCCGAAAAACACGGCTATTCTGCTCTTCAACTTCAGTTGGGTAATAAATTAATCGAGTTTGCTACCACCGGAGAAGAATTACCCAAACTTAAGTCTGAAATTAAAGTTGATTCTATTTTTGCCGAAGGTGACAATATTTCTGTTACTGGTACCAGTAAAGGTCGTGGTTTTGCCGGTGTCATCAAACGCCACAATTTCCGTCGTCAACCTGTCACCGGCGGTCAATCTGACCGCACTCGTGCCCCAGGTTCCATTGGTGCTCAAACCCCCGGTAAAGTTGTCAGGGGTAAAAAAATGCCCGGACATTACGGCAATACCACTACTACCATCTTAAATCTCAAGATAGTTAAAATTGATCCGGAAAACAATCTAATTTATGTTTCCGGCGCTGTTCCCGGTCATTACAATTCTTGGCTTACTCTATTTAAAAAATAATATGAAAGCTAATCTCTACGATCTCTCCGGTAAAGTCATCAAAGAAATCACCTTACCTAAGGCTATTTTTGATGCCAAGATTAATGACCAATTGATTGCTCAATCCATTCGTGTCTATCTCAATAACCAACGTTCTGCTCATGCCAAAGTTAAACATCGCGGTGAGGTTGCTGGTACCACTAAAAAAATGTACGCTCAAAAGGGGACTGGACAAGCCCGTCACAGTACTGCCAAGGCACCTCAATTTGTTGGTGGTGGTTCCGCTCACGCTCCTACTGGTAATCAGTTTCCCAAGCTTAAAATGTCCCAACAACTTCGCCAAGCCGCTCTGCGCTCTTTACTGACTAAATTTGCTAAAAACAAAGCCATTATTTTAATTGATAAAATTTCTACCATTGAAGCCAAAACTAAAGTCGCTGTCAAACTCATTACTGAGCTCAAAAAAGTCGAAAACTCCTTGGCAAAAAGTCGTCGTTTTGCTATTATAACCAGTCGTCAACCAAAAAACGTTAAAAAAGCTTTTGGTAACCTACCTGAGGTGAGTCTGTTATCGACTAATTCTCTTAATAGTTACCAGTTAAGTCGGCAATCATTTTTAATTTTCACTCCTACCGCCCTAAAACAACTTCAAAAATAATATGCTTATCAAAAAACCTTTAGTCACCGAAAAAGCTATCGCCGCCCAAGCACAGGGTAAATATAGTTTTATTGTCGACAAAAAAGCAACTCGTTCTCAGATAGCGACTGAGTTTTTTAAAATTTTTAATATTAAACCTTTATCTGTTAACATTTTTATCACCAAAGGCAAAGTTAAATCCAATTGGAAAACCCGGACTCCTATTTTTAAATCCGACTTAAAAAAAGCGGTTGTCACTGTTAAAAAAGATCAAAAAATTGATATTTTAAGCTTAAACAATGAAAAGTAAATTATTAACTATCAAAAAGAAAACTAGTGGCCGAGATGCTCGTGGTCGGGTTTCTATTCGTCACCGTGGTGGTGAACACAAGCGTTTTCTTCGTCTGGTTGATTTTAAAAGAAACAAACTTGATATTGAAGCTAAGGTGGTTGCCATTGAATATGACCCAAATCGCACTGCCGATTTAGCTCTTTTGGTTTATACCGACGGTACTAAAGCCTATATCTTAGCCCCCGCTGGTCTTAAAGTTAACGACAAGGTTATTTATTCAGAAAAAGCTCCTATTAAAGAGGGTAATAAATTACCTTTAAAAAACATTCCTATTGGTACCCCCATTCACGCCTTGGAATTTCATCTTGGTCGTGGTGCTCAAATGATTAAATCTGCCGGTTCTGCTGCCTTTATTCAATCCATTGATGGTGACAAAGCCACCGTCAAATTACCTTCTGGGGAACTGCGTATTTTCCCGGCTACCGCCTGTGCTACTATTGGCCAGGTTGGTAACAGTGACCACTCTAATCAAAAGTTAAGAAAAGCTGGCGACTCTCGTCACCGCGGTATTCGTCCTTCTGTTCGAGGTGTGGCTCAAAATCCCAGTTCTCATCCTCATGGTGGTGGTGAAGGTCGTTCCTCAACCGGTATGCATCCCAAGACTCCTTGGGGTAAGACTGCTCAAGGTAAAAAAACCAGAAAACTTAAAAAAGCTTCCAATCGCTTAATTGTTAAACGACGTGGTAAATAATTATGTCCAGATCATCTAAAAAAGGCCCTTATATTGACGCTAAACTAATTAAAAAGACTGCTGCTGCTAAAGGTTCTGAACCTATCAAAACCTATGCTCGTGGCAGTCAAATCTCTCCTGATTTTGTTGGCCACCACTATGCCGTTCACAATGGTCGCCGATTTATCGAGGTTTACGTTACTGAAGATATGGTTGGTCATCGTTTTGGCGAATTTGCCCTTACTCGCACCTTCAAAGGTCATGGTCGTGTCGTTAAACGTGTTATTGAAAAGACCTAATTATGGTAAAAACTATCAAAAAAAATACCACTACCGCTAAAAAAACCACTCCTCTCAAGGAGGCGCCGGTGGTGGTCAAACAAGAATTTAAGACCTGTCGTTATCAAGATAAAAATCTCAAAGTTTCTCCCAGAAAACTTCGACTTTTGGCCAATTCTATCAAGAAAATGTCACCTCAACAGGCAGCCTTAGAACTCTCTTTCACCAATACCGCCGCTGCCCGAGCTCTCAGTCGAGCTATTAAAACAGTTGTATCTGTAGCCAAAAACAATTATAATCTCTCCGAAACCAGTCTTAAATTTGACAGTATCATTGTCAATGAAGGTCAAAAAATTAAGCGCATGGACAAATCTCACGGTTCTCGTTTTTCTCGTGGGATCATTATTAAACGTCATAGTCGTTTGTTAATTATCCTCAAAGGTGAGGTTAAATCTTAACTATGGGTCAAAAAATTAATCCAATTTCATTCAGACTGAAAACTCATCCCCACTCTCAAGAGTGGTTGTCCTCTTGGTATGCCTCTAAAAGTAAATACAAAAAAATTCTCCTGGAAGACTATAAACTCCGTGAAATGCTCCAAAAAAGACTCAATTCTGCCGGAGTAGTCTCTATTCGCATCGAACGTTCTACTAAAAAAATAAAACTGATTTTAGTCGTTTCTCGCCCTGGCTTAGTTATCGGTCGCGGTGGTAAAGAACTGGAAAACCTAAAAAACGAAGTTCAAAAAATTACCCATAAAAAAGGTGTTAAAACCAGTATTGATATTCAAGTTGAAGAGTTTAAAAATGTTGATTTATCCGCCAAACTAATTGCTGAGAAAATTTCTTATCAGCTTGCCAAGCGCATGCCTTATCGACGAGTAGTTCTTAATGCGATTGAAAAAGCCATGACTGCCGGTGTTAAAGGTATTAAAGTCATTCTTTCCGGACGTATCAATGGCGCTGAAATCAGTCGTCGCGAAAAATTTCATCAAGGTCAAGTACCTCTCTCTACCATTAAAGCTCGCATTGATTATGCCGAGGTCCCTTGTCTGACTCGTTCCGGTTACATCGGTGTTAAAGTTTATCTTTGTTTAACCTCTTAAAATTATGTTACAACCTTCCCGCACTAAATACCGAAAACAATTCCGTGGCCGTATGTGTGGTCATTCTAAAGGCAATCTTGTTACCTTCGGTGAATATGGCCTCAAAGCTATGGCCTGCGGTTGGATGACGGCTAATCAAATCGAAGCTGCTCGTCGAGCTATTGCCAATGCCACCAAAAGAAATGGTCGTACTTGGATTAGAATTTTTCCTGACAAGCCTATTACTGAAAAAGGTGCTGGTGCTCCTTTAGGTGCCGGTAAGGGTGATGTTAAAGGTTATGTGGCCGTGATTCGTCCTGGTCGTATTCTTTTTGAAATCGCCGGTGTGTCTGAATCCGAAGCTTATCGGGCTCTGAGACTGGCTGCCGCCAAGATTCCTATGGTTACCAAAATTGTTAAAAGAAAGTAATTGCCCAAAATATGAAAAAAACTGATAAAATTTCCTACCATCAAAAAAGTCCTGCAGAGCTCAAAACTGCTTTGGCTGATTTGAAAAAAAAGTATCTGGAAACCAAAAGCAAACATTATTTGGGCAACCAAAAAGATACCTCAGTTTTTAAAAAAATGAGATATGAAATGGCTTTAATTACCACTCTTCTCAAAAAACATGAAAACTCGAATAATCAATAAATCTACTACTAGTGGTAAAGTTTTTACCGGCGTCGTTGTCTCTGACAAAATGACCAACACTATCACCGTCTTAATGAGTTACACCATGCGTCACCCTCTCTATCAGAAAATTGTTAAAAAACGCAAAAAAATTTACGCTGAAAACAATTTAAACGCTAAAATAGGTGATACCGTCAAGGTTAGAGAAACTCGTCCTCTCTCTAAACTTAAAAGATTTACTACTTTAGAAATTATTAAACAAGCCAGCCTTTAAAGATATGCTTCAACTGCGATCCCGACTCAAACCAGCTGATAATTGCGGAGCCAAATCCCTAGAGATTATTCATGTCTATGTTGGTTTCCATCACAAACAAGCTAAATTAGGTGATACGGTGCTGGCTGTGGTTAAAGAAGCTTTACCTAACTCTTTAGTTAAAAAGAAAGAAAAAGTCAGAGCTGTCATTGTCCGTACTAAAAAAGAAACCGGTCGACCGGATGGTTCCTATATTCGTTTCTCAGACAACGCCGCCGTGATTATTGATTCTCAAAAAAATCCCCGTGGCACCCGTATTTTTGGACCAATTGCTCGGGAAATCAAGGAAGCCGGTTTTAATAAAATTGCTTCCATGGCCAAGGAGGTTTATTAATATGAAAATCAAAAAAGGCGACAAAGTCCAAGTTATTTTAGGTAAAGACCGTGGTCGTAGTGGCCAAGTTCTGAAGGTTTTCCCTAAGACCAAAACTGTAATTGTCCAAGGTCTTAATCTCTTCAAAAAACACCTGAAACCTTCTCAAGGCCAAAAGGGCCAAATTATTGAAAAAGAAGGCCAATTAGCTGTCTCCAAAGTTATGCTTTTATGTCCTAAATGTCAGAAAAAAACTCGAGTTGCTTATTCAATTGACAAAAACGGTCAAAAATCCCGCCTTTGTAAAAAATGCGGTAGCCAACTATGAACTCAACCTTTTTAAAAGAAATCAATACTAAATTAGCCAAAGCTTTGGG
>DBPM01000042.1:3104-3923 GCA_002304845.1 Candidatus Shapirobacteria bacterium UBA1420 | reverse complement strand
GTGTAATTATTATGACGAATGGCTAACTTTTCGGAATCAAGCAGAGTGTGAGCATTGCCTTTGACTTCAGGTTGACTATGAATTTCCTTTTTCCAATCCACATGACCACGACGAAAGAAACGAATAATATAATCAGGCCACCAATTGCTGTGACGAAACCATTTACCGAGAATAATGTTTTTGCGAGGGATACGAACATAATCAACATCAGCCCGATGAGAGATTTTGATAAGTTCGGATTTGAGAGTTTTACTTAAATATTCGTCAGGGTCGAGGAGTAAAATCCAGCGACCAGTGGCTTTGGAAAGGGCAAAATTTCGGGCCGGTTCAACATAATTCATNNAATAATTTCGTCAGCGAAATCACGAAGTGAACGAAGACATTTCTTAAGGTTGTCAGCCTCGTTTCTAACATTAATGACTACGGAAATATGGGGACGTTTAGCCATAGTATTTTAGTGTATCATCTTTGGACTGTATAAATAATGATTTCAGGATTTTCGTAAATATTTAACAAAAACATTTTTTCTAAATCAAGGTTGATATTTTTTAAGTGAGCCTTGGGTAAGTATAAATAATCTATTTGATTATTAACCAGAAATCCCCGATCTTGAAATTCATCTTTTTGAGCAAAAAAGTTTTCGGAAGCCAACCGACGTTCTTGCCAAGGATAAGCGGAATTTTCAAGATTCATTTCATCAGCCATAAAAACCGGTTGTTGACCATAAGCGGCGAGATAAGAGGTAGTTTCATAAACATATAGAGGTAGCGGAGTGCTGGGATAGCTTTTTTTGAGATAGGAATCATAAGGAGTGGTCAA
>DBPM01000042.1:0-3063 GCA_002304845.1 Candidatus Shapirobacteria bacterium UBA1420 | reverse complement strand
AGGTTAAAAAAGATAATTAAAAAAGCTATTTTGGGATATTTAGTTAAAAAGAGACATAGAGGAATGTTGATTAAAAAAAGTGAATAATACATAAATTGGATAGTATTCCAAGAAGTGCCTTTTTGAATGAAGAGAAGCGGTACTAAAAAACAAATAAAGGTGGCTATCCAAATCGGAGGATAATTTTTAACCTTAAACAGGGCTAAAAGACGCCAAGCGTAATTACCAATAATAAAAACAGCGGTGAAAAATATATAAAAGAAAATTAATCTGGGACCAATTCTATCAGCTGATTCTAGCGCATATCTCATATTGGCAAAATAGGGTAAATACAATCTATCCTCAGACTCAACCATGGATTTAATAAACCAAAAAGGGTGCCATTGGACCAGTCCACCAGAACTAGAGTTGTAGATAAGAAAAAGAGCAGCCGAAATTAAAAACGATAAGACAAAAGTTGGGCGGTACTGCTTATGTTTTAAAACATAAAAGAAGAAAATTATGAAAGCAGGTACAGCTGAATAAACTTTAATGATAGGTAAAAAAATAACAGTGAAAAAAAGAGCGTATTTATTGGGTCTTTTGAGAGTTAGTAAATATAGAAATATGGTGATGAGCAAAATAGATAACATAAAAGGCGGATTAAGTTGATTGCTGGGTGATTGCATGGCCCAAAAGAGTGATTCACCACCAAGTCGACCATCACGAAAAAGAGTAATGATCCAACCAAAAGAATTATTAAGAGAATTTAAAATCATTAAACTTAGAGCACCTAAAAATGTTTTGGTTAAATTAAAGCCGAGTTTAAAACTAAAATATAAAAATAAAATAGTGGTAATAATCGGAAAAAGTTGAAAGAGCCAAACAGAGGAATTAATAGAGGTAATTTTGGCCAACAAAGCAATTAAAATATTAAAGAAAGGATGGTAATTTTTGAGAGTTTCACCGGCAAAAATCGGCATATCAATTTTAAGAGGATTATGGAGATTGTTGATCAGACTTAAATGCCAAACGCCATCATGACCGTTTGGACCCCAAAAACCAATACCAAAATCATAATTAAGACCACTTCTAATAACCGGAATAACTTGAATAAAAAAACAAAATAAAAAAGACAGTAAGAAGATTATTTTCTGCTTTTTGGTAATTGTCGGTAAAACCACAACAAATCCTCCTTTTTAAAAAGCAAAAAATAAAGACCATAAACAAAGACAGCTACCACAATTTTAACGACCAGACGAGGTAAAACCTCAAGAGATAATAAATTTATAGGCAGAACAGAAACAAAAATTATTAAACTGGCAATAATGGGATGAAGAATACTTTTAAAAATATTGGCTTTAAAATATTTATAAGCTAAATACCAAACAATAAAAGAACTCAAGCCCACAATCAGACTAGCAATGGCGGTACCCATGTAGCCATATTTAAGACTGAGAAAAGGGAAGAAAATCCAAGTCAAAACTGTCCACATAATCATTAGTTTAGTGGTCACTTTAATCCGACCGGTGGCATTAAAAGCATTAGTAATGGGAGTGGTAACTGAAGCAATAGCGTAGGAAGCAGCATAAAAGTAGAGAGGGATGACTGCCGGAGTCCATTTGCTGTATTTAGGAATCAAGGCAATAAAATCAGGAGCAATTAAGGAAATACCTAAAAGGCTCGGAAAAACTACCACGGCAATGAAAAAGGCACTTTTTTCCAAAGATTTTTTGATGAAATCATGATCACTTTGAAGACGGGAAAAAGTAGGAAAAGTAACTCTCATAATCGCGTCCATAAAACTAAGTGGAATTCGAGGGCCTTTTTGAGCCCAAGCCAAGATACCAAAAGATTCACGGCCGAGAATGCCGGCTACAAAGAGATTGGAAAAACGATCCTTGGCCACAGAGATGAAAGAATTAAGTTGAAAGGGAATACCAAAGGAAAAAAGTTTCTTGGCAACTTTTTTATCATAAGCAAAACCAACAGGCCAAGGAGACAGAGTGTACATAATGATTAAACCAGCCAAGCTTTTAATAAAAGTGGCGATAGCGTAGGCATAAACTCCAAATCCCATCCAGGCAAAAATCACGGCAATAGTATAAAAAAGTACATTTTCAATAATATCAACGGCAGAAATAAGTTTAAAATTGAGTTTTCTTTCGAGTAAAACTGAAGGAATAGTCTTCAGTGAGCCAGCTAAAAAAGAAAAACACAAAGCGATCATAATCCACATCTCTCGGTCACCATAACCTTTGGATTGACTTAGTTGCGGATAAAAAATAGCTACCGCCAAAAGACAGAGGAAAACCAAGATTTGCTGAATAGTAAAAGTGGTGCGTAGCGAAGTTTTATCTGGTTCATTCTTTTGTTGAATAAGAGCGGAAGCTAGACCGATATCAGAAAAATAACCTAAAATTCCAATAGATTCAGAGACTATGGCAAAAAGACCAACGTCGGCGGTACCTAAAAGCAGGGTTAAGAGAAAAAAACCTAGGGTAGAGACACCTTGAATACCAAAGTTTCTAAGAGTTAAAAAGAAAATATTTTTAGTGGTTTGTGCTTTTAGACTGTCGAGGTCCGTTTTTTCCATGGTCTTGTTAATAGACTAATAGAGACAAAAATCCAAGAAAATAAGGAAATAAGATTGCCTAGAGTACGAATCGGGGTATTATGAAATTTGAGATAGATTTGGTGCTGTCCAGGAGGGAGATCGACAGTAATGCGACCCAATTCTGGTTCAACGCCATAAGCTTGTTCTTGACCGTTGTTGATTAAACGGAAATTAGGAAAATAAAGGGTAGATAGGGTAAAAGTGGCTTGAGTTTCGTTTTTGAGATTAAAAAGTTGCCAATCAGTCCCCTTTTGCCATCCCAATAATTCATATTCAGTGTTAGCAGGAGTGACTTCGTCGATAATATCCTTGGCAGCAGATTTGGCAGCGGTGGAAGCGGTTTTGGGTAGATAATCATAAATGCCGGAAGTAATTTGATTGGTCCAAGCTTGTCCGGAAAATTTAATTTCGTCGGTCAATGGGCCATAGGAAACAGGAAAGAAGTTTTTATAGTTAAGAAGGAGGAG
>DBPM01000035.1 GCA_002304845.1 Candidatus Shapirobacteria bacterium UBA1420 | reverse complement strand
AGTTGTTTAATAAATTCAGGATCGCGACGAGAAAGAATAATATCTTTGCGACCAGTGACTTCATCACTTTGAATTTCTTTGATCAGAAAGAGTTTTTTGGAACCAAGGGCAATGATTTCATTTCTGATTTGCTCGTCTTTGGGACAAATACCTTCAGTTTTAGCAATTCCAACCGTAATTTTATAAGGATCGGTGCGCAAAGCCACACCTAAAACCAAGGAGCCGATTTTTTGTTCATATTCGGAAACAATGGTGTCACGCTCAACTTCATGAATTTTTTGATCAATAACCTGTTTGGCGGTCATAGCAGCAATGCGACCAAAACCAGGCGGAGTGACCTCGGTTCTTTTGTCACCATCAATTTCAAAAATAGCAAAAGAGCCAGTCTCTGGGGCTAATTCAACTTCAAAAACAGCCTCTTCAGCGACAATAGTGCCACGTTCTTTTTGGTCCCGACGATAAGCAGAAACCAGACCAGCCTCGATGGCATCCAAAATCTCTTGGGGGTCGATATTTCTCTCACCCGCAATTTGAGCCACAGCGGCGGCAAATTCAGTTTTTGGTAGTTTTCTAATGTCCATATTTATCCTTTTGGTAAATGAAAAATGGGGACGCGCCGGCCCCCATTCCGAATACCACAGATTAACTTGGGTATTATAACAGATTAAAGCTTATAAGCCTAACTCTTTGACCAGGTCTTTTTGGCGGGAGGTGAGGCGGGAAGGAATGGTGATGTTTAGGCGAATGTAAAAATCGCCAACACCATAACCGGTAACATTTTTAATACCTTTACCACGGAGACGAACCAAGGTACCAGGTTGGGTTCCAGCTTTAACTCTAACTTTAAGAGTGCCGGTCAGAGTGGGGACTTCGATAACATCTCCTAAAATGGCCTGAGTTAAGGTAATAGTTTGATTAACAAAGACATCGTTGCCATCACGGCGGAAAATTTTGTCAGGCAGAACGTCAATATAAAGATTAAAATTGGTGAATTTAATCCGTTGACCATCATCAACTCCGGCCGGAATTTTGATTTTTTTAGCTTTACCATCAATTTCAACTTCTTTTTCAACACCCAAGGCAGCTTCTAAAAAAGTTAATTGGAGTTTATAAGTAGGCACTTGGCGTCGAGCTTGACCGCCAAAGGAAGCACCACCCATACCAAAAAATTGTTCAAAAATATCAAAAGGGTTGGAAAAACCGCCAAATTGGAAATCAGCTTCCTGACCACCGCCACTTTGCCAAGTAAAATGATAAGGACCGCTTTGTTGACTGTAGGTGTTGCCACCAAAATTACCGCCACCTTGACTGGGATCGAAAGCGGCATGACCAAACTGGTCGTAGGCGGCACGTTTTTGGTCATTACTAAGGACTTCGTAAGCTTCGTTGATTTCTTTGAATTTTTCTTCAGCGTCAGGAGATTTGTTTTTGTCGGGATGCCAAGCCATGGCCTGTTTGCGATAGGCCGATTTAATATCGTCTTTGGTAGCATTCTTAGAAACTCCTAGAGTTTCATAAAAATCTTTTTTCATGCTCTGCTATTTTAGCGAAATAATTTGAAAATAGTTCTCTTTAATGGATTGTAGAGACGCCCCGCAGGGCGTCTCTACAAATTTCGAGAACTAATTTATTAATTTCGATTAAGAGACGACTTCGCCTTCTTCGGCGGTTTCTTTTTTATCGTCAGAGGCTTTGGCTTCTTCCGCTTGAGGAGCTTCCGGTTGAGGACCGGTGGCTTCGGGACCGGGTTGCTGTTGACTATAGACAGCTTGACCAATGACTTGCATCATCTGGTTAAGCTCGTCAATGTACTTGTCATAGTCAGCTTTATTACCATCAGCTTTTTCCAAAAGCTCTTTACCTTCTTTGAGTTTGTCCTCAATTTTACTTTTGTCTTCGGCTTTAACCTTGTCACCAAATTCTTTGAGAGATTTTTCAGAATTGAAGATGGTAGCATCAAGGCGGTTTTTGGATTCAACCAAATCATGCTTTTCACTGTCTTCACGAGCATGGAGCTCGGCATCATTTTTCATCTTTTCCACTTCCTCATCAGAGAGGTTGGTGGCATTCTGAATAGTGATTTTTTGCTCTTTGCCGGTACCTTTATCTTTAGCAGAAACGGAAAGAATACCGTTACTGTCGATATCAAAGGTAACTTCAATTTGAGGAGTACCTCGGGGAGCCGGAGCAATACCGTCGAGGATAAAGCGACCTAAAGACTTGTTGTCGGCAGCCATGGGCCGTTCACCTTGAAGAACATTGATTTCCACCTGTGGTTGATTGTCACTATAAGTGGTGAAAATCTGAGATTTCTTGGTAGGAACGGTAGTATTTCTGTCGATCAAAGGAGTGCGAATAGAACCGGCAGTTTCGATACCCAGAGTTAGGGGGGTAACGTCAAGAAGAACAATATCTTTGACTTCACCGGTTAAAACAGCTCCTTGGACAGCGGCACCGATAGCGACGACTTCATCAGGATTAACGGTCGTGTTGGGTTCTTTGCCAAAAAAGTCTTTAACCACTTCGATGACTTTGGGCATTCTGGTCATACCACCAACCATGACCACGTCAGTAATATCATTTTTACTGATACCGGCATCTTTAAGACATTTTTCTACCGGAGCAATACTTTTTTGAATCAAATCATCAACCAGTTTTTCCAATTCAGAACGAGTCAGCTTGGCAGTTAAATGCAGTGCCTCTTTATCTTTTTGAGTAATAAAAGGCAGATTAATGTCGGTTTCACCGGTACTAGACAGTTCGATTTTGGCTTTTTCGGCGGCCTCACGAATACGTTGGAGGGCTTGAGGATCTTTACTCAAATCGACACCGTGTTCTTTTTGGAAGTTATCCAATAACCATTCAACGATTTTGTGATCGAAATCATCACCACCTAAAAAGGTATCACCATTGGTGGCTTTAACCTCAAAGACACCATCACCGATTTCCAAAATGGAAATATCAAAGGTACCACCACCCAAATCATAAACCGCAACTAAACCTTTTTTCTTTTTATCCAGACCATAGGCCAAAGCGGAGGCAGTCGGTTCGTTAACAATTCTTTTAACGGTAAGACCGGCAATTTCTCCAGCCTGTTTGGTGGCTTGACGTTGAGAATCGTCAAAGTAAGCAGGCACGGTAATCACCGCATCGGTGACTTTTTCACCCAGATATCTTTCAGCATCAGCCTTGGCTTTTTGCAGGATCATGGCAGAAATTTCCTGGGGGGTATAAGTTTTACCTTCGACTTCGACAGCGGCAACTTTGTCCTTACCGGCGACAATTTTATAAGGAGCAATTTTTTCAGTCTTTTTGACTTCGGGATCATCAATACGACGACCC
>DBPM01000022.1 GCA_002304845.1 Candidatus Shapirobacteria bacterium UBA1420 | reverse complement strand
TACTAAATTTCGTCCGCCTATTGTCACCGTCATGGGTCATATCGATCATGGTAAAACCACTCTTTTGGATAAAATTCGTCATGCTCGAGTGGCTCAAAAGGAATCCGGTGGTATTACCCAACATATTTCCTCTTATCAAACTGAAGTTGATACCAAAGAAGGTCCACGTCTAATCACTTTTATCGATACTCCCGGTCATGCCGCTTTTTGCGCCATGCGTTCTCGTGGCGCCAATGTTACTGATATTGTCGTTTTGGTCATTTCTGCTGCTGATGGCGTTATGGCTCAGACCAAAGAATGTATCAAAGAAATTAAAAATAATAATTTACCGGTCATTGTCGCCTTGACTAAATTCGATCTTGATACCCGCAATCCTGATATGGTCAAAGGTCAATTGGTAGAAATGGACCTGATTCCTGAAGATTACGGCGGTCAAATTGCCGTCGTTCCGGTTTCCGGTAAAACCGGTGAAGGCATTGACAAGCTTTTGGAATTAATCTTGTTAAATGCTGATATTATGGAACTTAAAGCAGAACCGGATAAAGACCTGGAAGCTGTCGTGATTGAATCTCGCCTGGATAGTCAACGTGGTCCCTTAGCCTCAGTTATCGTCAAACAAGGTACTCTGCGTGTCGGTGACCAATTTTTTATTGATACCACTCCAGTTAAAGTTAAAGCTTTGGTTAATTCCGAGGGTAAAAATATCACCGAAGCTGGTCCTGCCACTCCCGTAGAAATCTTGGGTTTTACCTCTGTGCCCATGGTCGGTTCTATACTAACTGCCACTCCTCACGAGATAAAAAAAAGTCCCTCTACTACTAATACCGATATCACTACTGATACTGACAATCCCCAGCTTCATATTGTTCTTAAAGCTGATGTCGAAGGTACTTTAGAGGCTTTAAAAAATAGTCTTAGTGATGACGTTAAAATTATCAGTTCCGGAGTTGGTCCGGTCAATGATAATGATATTATCGCTGCCAAAACCGGTCATGCCCAACTTTTTGCCTTTAATGTTCCGGTTAGCAAAACCATCAGAAATCTTGCCGACAATGAAAAGGTGACTATCATCGAATCCAAAATTATTTACGAAATTATTGAAAATATTCAAGCCCAAGTTCTTAAAATGCTTGATCCGACCATCGAAGATACTATCCTGGGCGAGGGGACTATCATTGCCGAATTTAAGATTAACAAGGTTCGTATTGCCGGACTTAAAGTCACTAAGGGTGAAATTACTAAAGGTAATACTGTTCATTTGATGCGCAGTGATCAAATTCACAAAAACACTATTGTTGAAGGTATTCGCCAAGGCAAGGATGTAGTCGATAAAGTCAAAGCTAGTACTGAGTGCGGTATGACCTTTAAACCCTATGTTGACTTTAAGGTTGGAGATGGTATAATAGCCTATAAGAAATGAAAAACTACAAGGTTACTGAAATCAACAATTTGCTGTCCACCGCCAAAAGTGTTTTAGTGGCGGTCCCCACCTTATCGGTTGATAGTTTGGCCTCTGCCTTGGCTTTGGCCTTATCTTTAAAAAAATCAGGTAAGCAGGTGACTGTTTTTTGTCCTCAAAAACCTGATCAAAATTATCAAAAACTTGGTGGTTTGGAGATGTTAACCGACACTTATAGTAATTCCGATTTAGTCTTATCTCTAGATTATCCTATCGATCAAATTGAAGCTGTTTCTTACAACGATGACGGTGGTCGCCTGAATTTGGTGGTCAAAACCAAATCCGGTGCTGCCAAAGTGGAAACTAATCAGATTCAAATCAACAACAATGCTGCTAGTGCCGATTTATCTTTTATCTTTGGCGATGAGTCAGTTTTGGGAGAGAAGGCTTCCATTATTAATCAAGGTAACTGGGTGTTAATTACTCCCACTCAATCCCAAAAACTTTGGGCTAAAGCGACTGTTTTTGATCCCGATGCCCCTTTTTCCGAAATTTTAACCTTCCTTTTACCTTTACTTAATTTAGAAATGGACCCGGAAGTTGCTAAAAATCTTCTGATTGGTCTTCGTGTGGCTACCCAATCCTTTAGTGTTAACGTTTCTCCGGAAACCTTTGAAGCTGGTGCCCTTTGTTTGCGAGCCACCCAAGTTGCCTTTACTCCTCCGGTTGAAGCAACACCCATTGAAAATGTGGAAAAATCGGGTAATTTAGTACCTGGTACCAACCAGCCCAATCCCACCCCAACGGCTTAATTATTAAACTAATTTCATGAAAAAAGAGTTACCTTGTGGAGTTGATCTTGTCTCCACCGCACAAATTGCTTATAAAGGTCGAATTACCATTTATCATCAACTCCCTTCTAATAATCATCAACGTTGTGATGGTTGTCATCTTCAGTTTACTCAAGATAGTGTGACTCTTATCAATAACGATCCAAATCGCTCTTGTATTCAAAACCCAGCTCATACTGAAGGGATTTAATCAATAAATTGTGTTATAATCTTCCCTGACTAAATACGGTCTTTCGGGAGCCATTCCGAAACTTTTATTATTTAACCGTTTTTAGCCTTTTAATTCATGGCATTAACCGCTGAAGAAAAAAAAGAAATTATTGAGAAATTCTCCCAAGCTAAGGGTGATACCGGCTCTCCTGAAATTCAGGTGGCCATTCTTTCCAAAGAAATTGAAAAACTCCAAGGACATTTGGGTGAAAATAAACATGATTCTCCGGCCAAGCGTGGCTTGTTAAGTAAAATTGCTAAACGTCGTCGCTTACTTCGCTATCTCTCTATTCATAATGAAGAAAGATATCAACAGGTTATCAAGAGTCTTAATTTGAAAAAGTAAATCCCATGCCCAAAAATACTCACGAAATTGCTCTCGGTAGCAAAAAAATTATCCTGACTACAGGTCAATTGGCTCCTCAAGCCAACGCTAGCGTTTTAGCCCAAATGGGCCAGACGGTGGTTTTAGCCACTGTAGTTTTAGGTGCCGTCGATAAATCCAAAGATTATTTTCCTCTCTCAGTCGAGTTTGTAGATAAACTCTATGCGGGTGGTCTAATCAAAGGTGGTAAATGGGTGAAACGTGAAGGTGCTCCCTCCGACACCGCCATTCTTTTTGGTCGCATTATCGACCGTTCTATTCGACCTCTATTTCCCGCCGATTTTAAGTATGAAGTCCAGGTTGTCGCCACAGTTTTAAGTAACGACAAAGAAAATGACGTGGTCATTCCCGCCTTTACTGCCGCCGCCGCCGCTCTTATGCTATCCGACATCCCTTTCAATGGGCCGGTTTCTATTGTTCGAGTTGGTCTCAATGACCAAAAAATAACCCTGTTCCCCAGTATTTCCGAACAACTTAATTCTTCTCTAGATCTTTTGGCTTGTAAAGATAAAGAGGGGATTAATATGATCGAAGCCGATGCCAACATTGTCGACAATGACACTGTTATCAAAGCTCTAGATTTAGCCTTTACCACCGGCCAGAACATTAACTCTCAATTGGAAGATTTTGCCAAAAAATTCGGTAAAAAGAAAATTGATTATGAACCCATGGCTCCAACTCAAGCCTTAATTGACGAAGTTGAAAAATTGATCAAAACTGACTTGGAAAAATTTGTCACTGATGGGCTTGATGGTACTCATATGGCCGCCGAAGAAGCCATTAAAGAAAAAGTCAAAAATCATTATGAAGCCAAAATTAAATCTGAAGAAGTTGAACTCAACTTTTTAATGGAAGCTGTCGATACTTTAGTCCGTAAATATTTACGCGAAGCCACTCTCAAAGGCAATCGTTATGACAAAAGGGCTGTTGACGAGATTCGTCCTTTAAATATCGAGGCTGGAGTTTTGCCTTGTACCCATGGTTCCGCTCTTTTTGAAAGAGGTTTAACCCAAGCCTTAACGGTGACCACTCTCGGTTCTTTGGCCGAGCAACAATATCTCCAGGACAGTAATGGCGAGGTCACTAAAAGATATCTTCATTATTATTCCGCCGCTCCTTTTTCCACCGGTCAAACTGGCCGTTTTGGTCGTCCCGGTCGTCGTGAAGTCGGTCATGGTGCTTTGGCCGAAAAAGCCCTGGTGCCGGTTATTCCTTCCATTGATGAATTCCCTTACACCATTACTCTCACCTCCGAAGTTTTATCTCAAAATGGTTCTTCTTCTATGGCCTCCACCTGTGGCTCAACTCTGTCTCTGATGGATGCTAGTGTCCCTATTAAAGACAAGGTAGCTGGTATTTCAGTAGGGATGATGTCCGATGATCAACAATATATTTTATTGACTGATATCGCCGGTATTGAAGATCATTGTGGCGACATGGATTTCAAAATCACCGGTACTCGTCATGGTATCACTGCCATTCAATT
>DBPM01000016.1:2020-10997 GCA_002304845.1 Candidatus Shapirobacteria bacterium UBA1420 | reverse complement strand
TTTCCCACTATCCCCAACACCCCTACTCCCATAATTGCTCCCATAAATGTGATCATTGACAATATCGGCATGTATTTACCTTCCATCTCCACTGATTTTTCATCAAAAAAACCTTCTACCACATTCTCTTCTAAAACAATTTTTGGCCAAAATTTCATTAACAAATTTTGAGCCTGACTTGGATGTCTCGAAAACCATCTACTAATCTCCTGTAGAGGTAATCTTCCTCTCTCATCCACCTCCATCTCTGACAATAGTTCTAAAATTACCTTTTGAATACCACTGGCTGTCTTTTTATTTTCTTCTATTTCTTCCAAGAAATACTGATAATCCTTAAAAATAAAACCTTCTTTTTCTTCACTTCTAGTAATTTTATAAAATCTATCTTTAATCAAACTGAGCACTGTCGCCGTAAAAGATTTGGCACTTAGTCGCTTGTTCCCAGACATTAACTGTTCCACCTGAGCCGGATCAATCTCGCTGGGTGGCTCCCATAAACGTCCGGAAATTGACACCTCCGGCAAAGCTTCATCCTTGCTATATTTCCAAAAATTTTTAATCTTTTTTACCAACAATACTAATTGTCCAATAATCAGTAAATACAATACTTTGGCTACATTTTTATCTCTGTCCTCATTTCCTTTAATTTCAGCCTCTGTTTCAGCGATAAATCGGGCTTCTTCAGCTTCAATTTCACTCTGTGTTTTATCGCCTTCCACCCCTCGCTTAAACACTTTTTTAGGCAACAGCACTCTCATTTCCATAAATTCCTTACTTGGTAAGCGATTTAATTCATAAACCACCTTTGTTGCCGTGGGAATACTTACCCGACCCGCCAATGGCCCATGCATCCAAGCCTTAATTTCATTGTCACCAATACCTGGAGGCAATTCTATTACCGCTTTAACATTTCTCTGGCTCTTATCCCAATCCTTGCCCAACAATTGCCAATAGATTTCCGCCACATCTTTTTGTAAAGTCACCGCATTGTCCACCTTATAACCCAAAATAAATTTTTTAGTCTCATCTGTAGCTCGATAAAACCACTTCAGATAATATCGACTGCCCTCATCTTTTATATAAAAAGTTCCTGGAGTCTTGGTTACATCATCGACCTCTATTTGTCGATAACAAGAATTTTGTTCACATAATGAAAAATTACTCAAAACATAGGGGGTTTTTCTCTCTCCTTTTTTATTAATATATTGATAAGCAAAAGTAAAACTACCATCAAACTTATAATTTCTACTCTCCTTTACGGTCATCGACCCATCTGTTTCTATCTTGGCCTGAATCTCCACTGAACTAATATTATAATCCTTGGCCTCAACTGTCTTGGGTTGCCAAAACAATAACCCTAATGAAGCTAAAAATAACCACCACATATCTATATTTTAACTGATAAATTCTCAATTTAACTCTTTTACAAATATCTCTAAATTGTTACCATCATTACATGTCAACTGATAACCTTTGTCCTAAATGTGGTGCTCCTTTGTCCCCGGTCACTACCACCAGTACCGGTCGTGAAATCCAACGTTGTTCCGCCGGTTCTTGGGATCCTCAAAGTCGTAAAAATATTGGTTGTGACTATGTTAAATGGTTGGAAGTCAAACCGGTTACCTTAGACGAAAAATGCCCTAAATGTGGCGCTCCTCTGGTTCTCCAGGTCACTCGTTTTGGTAAAAAAATGAAAAAATGTTCTACTTCCAGCTGGGATAAAGTCAAAAAACAAGCCACCGGCTGTGATTATGTCGAATGGATTAACAATTACTCTCCCAAACAAGATACCGGCGAAGAATTCTTACCCCCAGAAGAAGATCAAGGTTAAAACACTGCATAAGCCCAAATAAATCACACAATAAGGCAATACTCTCACAATAATCTCTCGCAAACTTTCCTTACCTCCCACAATCGCTTTAGCTGCCACCGCATCCGCAATGGCAATCATATTCCCTGCTCCTCCTCCTACCAATAACCACGCCAATACCACTACCGGATCCATTTTCATTTCCATCGCTGCCTGATTGACTGCTTCCCCAAACATCAAGTTGGATACTGTCGCACTTCCGGTCACAAAACTACCTATCGCCCCCACCCAAGGTGCCAATTGTGGCAAAAATCCATTTGTAAATAACCGGGAAATCATCGTCATCATGCCACTTTCCCGCAATACCCCCACTAAACTAGCCATCACCACAATCAAAATAAAAGCTGGCCAACTGCTCTGTCCTGCTTTTTTCAAAAAATTTCCCCATTCTGTTACCCGCTCTTTAAAATAAAAATTACTAAATACTGCTGCCACTAAAAATAGCCATCCGGGATTTATCGACCAGCCTAAAACATTACTCAACAGCATTAAAGCAATTAATAGCGCATAAGGTATTATTACCTGTTTTAAGGGTAAAATAGCTTTTCTGTCTTCATCTTCGCGGTTACCTTTGACCGTTAATAAAAACACTGTCAAGGCCAATACTGATCCCAAAATTGACGGTAATTCTATACCCATCAAAGACACTAAATACGACATCCCGGTAAACAAAAATCCCGCCCACAAAGCTACCGGCACCTTTTCCCAAAATGATTTCACTCGATTTTTTTCTTTAGCCACCGTTATCCACAACATCATCACCGGCACTATCATTCCCACCATATTAAATCTAGCTGTAATTTTTCCTAAATTTAACAAATCTATATTACTAACTCGCGCTAATCCTACCCGAATCGGCGTCCCTGCCGCCCCAAATGGTACCGGCACCCCATTGCCTAACAAGGCAATTATCATTGCCTGTAGTGGTGATAAACTTAAGACCAGCAACATTGGTCCCACCACTATTGCCGGTGTTCCAAAACCCGCTATACCTTCTAAAAAAGCTTCCAAAAACCACCCTAATAAAATTACTTGTATCCGTCGATCATCCGAAAAATTATTAAGATAAGTCGCTAAACTCTCCATCACCCGATATTTTTTTAACAGTTCCAAGAAAAATATCGCCCCAAAAACAATCACCAATATATCAAAAGCTACCACTACTCCCTCCCAAAAGATTCCTCCCAAAGCCAATACCGGCATTTTCCACCAGATGACAGCTTCTATCACCGCCACCATCAAAGTTACCAGCGCAATTTTAATAATTGAGGTTTTTTGATCTATTAAGAGCCAGATAATAAAAAATACTAATGGCCACAACGCCAACCATTGCATACTTTATTATGGCACAATTTGCTATCATTACCTATGTCCATTGTTCTCACCGGTATCAAACCTACGGGCGATCTTCATATTGGTAATTATTTAGGTGCCATTGAACCAGCCCTAAAAAGTGCCGTGGATCAAAACTCCTACTTTTTCATCGCCGACCTTCACGCCCTCAACAAAGAAAAAGATCCTCAAAAAATTCACCAATACACCTTGTCTATCGCTGCTGCTTGGTTGGCTTCCGGTCTTGATCCTCAAAAAATTGTTTTTTATCGTCAATCAGATATTCCCCAAGTTTCCGAATTAACTACTCTCCTTTCTGCCGTCACTCAAAAAAGTCTCATGAACAAAGCTCACGCCTACAAAGCCGCTCGTGATGAAAATTTGCAAAAAAAACGTGACCCTGACGCCGGTATTAATATGGGTCTTTATACTTATCCTGTCCTGATGGCTGCCGATATTTTACTGCTACAAACCAATCTGGTTCCTGTGGGTCAAGATCAAGTTCAACACGTTGAAATTACCCAAGATATTGCCCAAAATTTCAACCGCACTTACAGTCAACCCGTTTTCACTATTCCTCAATATTTCATTCAGCCTGATTTGGCCACAGTTCCCGGAATTGATGGCCGTAAAATGTCCAAAAGTTACAATAACACCATTCCTCTCTTCACCACTCCTGATATTTGGGAAAAAGTGGTCAAAAAAATCGTCACTGATTCCGATATTTCCAACCCTAAAAATTCTTCACTTTTCTTGATTTATAAAGCAGTCGCTCCCGAGTCTCAATCTCAAAATTTACTCTCAGATTTAGAGAATAAACGCATTGGTTGGAAAGAAGCCAAAGACCGTCTCCTAGAGGCCATTATCACCCGTTTTGGCGACATGAGTCGGGATTATTTTAATTGGCTCAAGTCTCCACAAAAAATTGAAGCTATCTTTGCTCAAGGTAAAGAAAAAGTCATCCCTCTGGCTCAAAAAACCCTAGCCTCAGCCCAAAAAGCCTGTGGCTTATCTTAAATCAAAATTGGGAATAATGGTTTGCCTAGTATATATTTGATTTAAATTCGCCTGTATTTCCTCTATAGGTAAACCTGTTTTTAACCACTTTGCTTGTATATTATTCCAATCAGAAGGCGGAGCATTATATATCTCCACAATCCTACTAGGATCAAGTGCACCCAGTATACCAAATTCCGACTCACCAGCAAAACTACCAAATTCTCCACGCATTGATACACGTATAGCATCTAAATCATATAATTCATTAGCTGGTATTTGTGCCACAATAATTGTACCCCCTTCACCAGCAAAAAGAGCCGCCATATCAGGATTAGTAGTCAACCCTAAAAACGGACTGTTGCGGGTATTTATTTTGTGAGTACTCGCAGCATCAATAAAATTGATACCATGTGATCGCATATAATCCATTCCCAGTTCAACTTGCTCTGGAGACAGGTCCCTCAACATACCCGCCCTTTGTAAATTAATATTACTCAAACTGCGAGGATCTAAATTATCAAATTTGGTCCAAATACCACGATACACAGTTACTAATTCACTATCTTGAGATATCGTAGGTGGAAAAACAGAAACATTATTTAATTGTCCTGATTGTCTCCCAATAATGTCATCCACTTCAGATCTCCATCCAAGCGGTAAAGCATTAAAAGCACTTTGATTACCAGCTAAGGCTTGTTGATAATTCCATTGTTGCAACAATTGTTGTTGTTGATAAAAATTACTAGCATTGGCTACATCACCCGCAAACCCTAATGCATTCACTCCTGCTGAAGCAATCGCCAAGTAACATTCAGTTGGGTTAGCACTGTTTTGACAAACTTCCATTGCATCAATCGTACCCATCCCCAGGTCTGCTGCTGAAACTGCCAAACCTCCATAAGTTGTAGCTGCATTGTTAACTCCTTGAAACTGAGCCATGCCTAACATAGCACTACCGGTGTTTATGACTGCATAAGCTCCTGATTTCCAACAAGCCTCTCTCTGCTCCTGTGTCAACTGACTGTAATATTGACAATTGTAGGCTGCATTTCCCACTGAATAAGCGGCACTGGCTCCTTGTGCCACCAACATAGCTGACGACAATCCTCCACCAGTAACTACTGCCGGTAAACCTAATACTCCGGCGACTGTTGCTGCTGTTAAACCAACTATCTCTACTGCTGTCTCTCTCCCCTCTTCCGGAGTTGCCGGTCGACATTCACCTCTATCAGCCGTGACTTGTTTACAACTGTAATTGTATTGATTCCCCTTCTCTGGTCTGGGTTGAGGACATTGCCAAGCACCACTCCATCTATTACCATCAGCACTACATTGGAGTAATACTCCCCCTTGTCCACAAAAACTACTATTAGGAGAACAGACTTTGACTGTTGAATTTTCTTTGCTTTTTCTCTCACAATAATAAAGTCCGTTTCTATCCTCTACTTTTTGAGCTCCGCAAATAAAACCCTGAGGACAGGTATTAAGTCCCACCGTCTCAGCTGAAGGATTCTGACAATAAGGTAAATTTTCTCCATCCCAATCAATACCTCCAAAATTAATTACTTCCAAAGCTTTTGCTTTACTGTCATAGCAAATCCCTTCATAGCAAAAATTACAACTTCGATTCACCCAAGCATTACCATTATCAGCACAGACTTGTAAAGTTTTTTCATCTCGACATCTGGCACTTCTCGGCATACATCCTAATTGACATTCACCCCCTTCACAACCAAAATCACATCTTTGACTTTTTTCAAAATAACCACTGTTGTTACACCTCCAGACTGATCCGTCTTGACACTTCTTACTACCGGGAGTACAACCACCCGGTTCACCACACACATAACCATAAGGTGTCGTCACCCTGACTAAACCAGGACAACATTTACCATCTTGATAAACTGAATTTTTCTTTAAACAACCTTCACTATCTGTATTTTTACAACGTCCGTAAAAACAACCACTATCACATTGCTTGACTGCATCCCAATAACCACCACTATTACATTTGTATTCTACATAGTGACCATTACTGGCTTCACATTTATACTCTCCACTGACACAATTAGGTGATTCTGTCACCGGTCCCACTGCTACCTGTTCTCCTATACACCTTCCCCACAGACAACCAATACCACAAGTAAATTGATCATAACCATTATCTTGACTATTACAAATCATCAATCCTTTATTACCAGTACAAGTTTTTTTTCCAGGAACACAAGATACTACTGTGGGCATACTTGAAGGTACTGGTGTTGGCTTTTCTAAACATCTGTTGTCTACACAGCCATAACTACAACTTTGCTTTACCCAAGCACTACCATTATCACTACATACTTCTAATGTCCTACTGTTAAAGCACTTTGTCTGTTTGGGAGTACACACTGTTTTACACTTTCCATTCTCACAACCACCATCACAAGCCTTATCTTGTTGAAAATAACCGGAGGTGTCACAGCTTAAGACAAATCTTTGATCATCACTGCATTTACTTTGGCCTGGTTGACAACTACCTTGTTTACCACAGATCGCACCATAAGGAGTGTTGACCTTAACTAAACCAGGACAACACTTACCTTCTTGATACATAGAGTTTTCTTTAAGACAGCTAGGAGTGGAGGTGGGCATAGCTGTAGGTTGAGGTGTATTGGTCGGTGTTCTAGTTGCTGTCGGGGCGGCTTTACAAGCTCCGTTACTACAGCCGTAGCTACAGTTTTCTACCATTACCCAGTTACCGTTTTGACATTTCTGTAATTGAATTCCGTTACATCTTTTAGAATTACCACTACATTCATTGGGTATTGGAGTATTGGTAGGCACAAAACCACCACAGGCTGGATCATAACTACAATGAAAACCACCGGCTCCATTAGAAATACAACGATAACCAGTAGTACAATTACCTTGGCTTCCACACTTACCGATTACCCCTGAATGACATCCTGTTGGAGTTGAGGTAGCTGTCGGTTTAGGAGTCGCCACCGAGTTGGGTGATGGTTTAGCTGTGGGTTCGGGAGCATTAGTTGGTGGTACTGCGGTTGCTGTTGGAGCTGATTTACAAACTCCGTTACTACAACCATAACTACAGTTTTCCACCATTACCCAGTTACCGTTTTGACATTTCTGTAATTGAATTCCGTTACATCGTCTATAACCATTAGTACATTGATTTGGTTTCGGAGTACTGGTGGGCACAAAGCCACCACAGGCTGGATCATAACTACATCCTTTAGGTAAACACCTATAACCTGTCGCACATCCTCCTTTACTACCACATTGACTTATGGTGCCCGAAGTTCCGCAAGAGGCGGCACTATTTCTCAAATCCTGATTTTCTTGAACTAATTTAGTGGCCACTGGAATGGCAATGGCCATCACCAATAAACCCAATAAAATTGGTAACTGAACTAGCCCTCTTCTGGTTTTCAACCGGAAGTTACCATACTTCATAAACAACCGAAGCTGTTTTAACCACCTCCATCTCCTGACTTCCTATTGCCCCTTTTTTAGCACTAACTGTACTAGCCGCCTGACTCTGATCAATTGAGACACTCACCATCTTGCCTAAAATTTTTCTCATCGCTCTAGTCATCTTTTGTCCTTCCTTCCTGGCATCTTCTATCGCCAACTTAATTGCTTGACGATTGACTTCATCTTCGTTTTGAGAAATAAAATTAATATTGGAAACTGACGCTGCCCCATCTTCATACATTTTTTGAATTAAGTCACTCACTGCTTCTGTCTTACTAAAAGTAATCTGAAAACCATTAGCTACCTGATAACCTTTACTACTAGCTACCTGACCACTACTGTTGACTTGAGGAATTCCTACTTGAGTCACACTGTAAACAGACTTTAAAACTTCAGCATCTTCACCAACAATCATTTTAGCGTCAGTAATCATTTGATCAAGAGCTTCCCCTCCTTTTTGAATGGCTACTGCCGGTACGCTCGACAAGTCACTTCGAGTGACTACTAGAGAAGCTTTCTCTGGTTTAATATTAACCCTGCCTATTCCAGTCACTGACAATACCGCCGGTTTAAATAACCAACGAGGTAACACAAATATTACCATCAATAAAACACCAACTAATACCGCTACTTTTTTGGGGGTTGACCAGGTCACTATCATAATAAAATAATTATGTCGGGTTTTTGTTTAATTGCAAGGGATAATTACTATACTGACTATCTCTGGGTTATTAAACACTCTTAACGGAATTAAGCTGTTACCCAAACCTCTCGACACCACCATCCAAGTTCTTCCTTGTTTAAACACACCCGCATCAAAATTAGGCAATATCCCCTGATGCGGTGCCACTAAACCACCCAAAATGGGTAATCTTATCTGACCTCCGTGAGCATGGCCGCTTAAAACCACATCAAAACTATTATCTACATAATCCTTAAATTTTTCCGGACGATGAGATAACAACACATTCACCTCATTTTGATTCATTTTACTGGTCATCACCCTTAAATCATCTCCAAAAAAATCACTACTCTCTTCAACCTGATTTCCCGGATCAGCTATCCCCCACAGGTTAATCCTCTCTTTATTTTTTCTTAAAACCACTCTTTTTCCATCCAATAAAATTTTTTCTTTTTCCAATTCTTGCTTCAACTCTGACCACTGCGGACTCCACAATTCATGATTCCCGGCCACCATGTAAACCGGCGCTATTTTTTTAAGTTGTCTCACCATATCCAGGGCTATTTCAATATTAGTATGCCTAAAATCAATCAAATCTCCAGTGATTACAATCACAT
>DBPM01000016.1:345-1956 GCA_002304845.1 Candidatus Shapirobacteria bacterium UBA1420 | reverse complement strand
TAAAAAACCTAAAAATCCAATTATCAGCCACCACCAGTTCATTCATCTATTATACAAACAATCACAACCCTTACCTTAATATAACTTTATAGTACAATATCTTATCATGTCCAAAAAAGAACATCCTTCCCAATTACCACTCTTTTCACCCTCCGCCGACACCAACGAAATATCTATTGACAAAATGCATCGCGGTGCGTGGCGTGATCAACAACGCTATCTCCCTCGTCATCGGATTAGCCCCGAACTCCAGGAAGAATTTAAGATTAAAAGACAAGAACTTAGGAACACTATTGGTTTGCCGGTCGCTCGGGGCAAAAGTCCCTATGTCAACAATTCTCTGTACAAATATCTGGTCAAACAAATCTATAAATATGATAAATTTGGAATTTTCAATGATTATTTGTTGCCTCTACCTGTCGATGACAACCTGCAAACCCGTATTAATCAAGTTACCCGACTAATCAAAACCATGCTCGACGATACTGTTTTAGATACTAAACGTAAAAAGTGGAATTATTTTAAACAATTTTCTGCAGATTATCGTCAGCGCTGGCAAAAATAAATCCTTATTCCCTCTCTTACCCTTCACGATGAAGCGATATTTCCGTAATCACAAACACCACATAAAAAACCAGTAACATTAACCCTTCCAAGCGTGATAAAGTGTTTTTAGTTCTAGCAAAATAGTAAAACATCGCCAAACCTGCTATTAAAAACACCAGACCGACAACGTAACTATTGGTTAAAAAAATATCCTGACCATGAATCAAAGTTAATATTCCCAACAATAGAGTGTTAAATGCCGCCGATCCCACATAATTACCCAATGCCACCTGATAATTACGCATCGTCACTGACCTAATTACCATTGACAATTCCGGTATATTAGTTCCAATCGATACCACCAATAAACTAATTAAAAACGAAGAAATCCCCAACAAATCAGAAAAATAAAGTGTTTGCTCCACTACAAATTTACTGGCTATAAAAACTATTCCCATTCCCAGTAAAGTATTAAAAATTTCTTTACCTACCTTAATACTATTTTTTACCCCTAAACTTTTTATCTTTTCCAAAAGACTTTTTTTAGATTTCAATTTCCTTAATAACCACACAAAAGCCACTACCGCTATCACCCCATCAGCTTTGCTTATTTTCCCATCCATCACCAAAATAGCCGGTAAAGCCACCACCAGCAATGAAGCTACCAAATTAAAACCTCTAAAATTTTCATTTATTCGTACCGAATTACCTACTATCGCCAACAGTGGCGTTATCAATAGAAATAACACTATCGAAGCCCCAATCAAACTCCCTACATAAATTTCCGGATTATGTTCAATTAAAGCATTAATCCCTACCGACAATTCCCCTATTGAGGTAAACAATCCTAAAACCACAAAAGAGACCATGAAAGATGATATGTTTAAAAATCTCGCCAGTTTTTCTACCGATTTTATCGCTAAACCGGACCCAATCCACACCCCCGCAAAGGCCAACACGTAAACTAAAATCTGTTGCCACAACAACCACCACATATTTTATTCTAGCAACAACTGATTTAGATAATCTCAATTAAAGTCAAGATATACTTGCTTCCAACATCCA
>DBPM01000016.1:0-275 GCA_002304845.1 Candidatus Shapirobacteria bacterium UBA1420 | reverse complement strand
CAGAAAAACAACTTATTCTTATCATTCTACGATGTACACCACACCAACTCTCACTAAATAGCATCTGATTTTCTACAATTTCCAGCTCATGATCAGTCAACGCACCATGTACCTCAATCCCACTTCCACAATTTTCTACACGTGGAAAATTCTTAGTCTCTGCATTCATATCCAGCGATTATACTAAGTATTTTTACTATGTCAAAAAATATCTAAACCTCACTTTTTTTTAGAACTAATTAACCAAGATATAATCAATTAGAAGGCAAAGCCAA
>DBPM01000047.1 GCA_002304845.1 Candidatus Shapirobacteria bacterium UBA1420 | reverse complement strand
GAGATAATTTTGAAGAGCTTGGCGATCACTGAGTCGGATTTGAACGTCAGAGGGAGATATGCCCAGAGTTTGAAAAACAGTCGCAGCAATGGCAAGAATTTCAGCGTCAGCTTCAGGAGAATCGATACCAATCAGATCAATATTCCATTGGAAAAATTCTCGACCACGGCCACGTTGAGGTTGTTCATAACGCCAAAAACGACCCCAAGATTGCCAGCGAAGAGGAAAAGAGAGTTCATTCTCTTGGGCGACGATGAGTCGGGCCAAAGAAGGAGTGAGTTCGGGGCGGAGGACTAGGCGGTCACCACCGCGATCATTGACAATAAAGGTCTGTTTTTCCAATAATTCTTGACTGCTTTTATCGAGATAAAGATTGATATTTTCTAAAACGGGAGCCTCGTATTCACTGTAACCAAAGAGACGGCCGGTGTTTAGAAAAATATTGGAAAGCCAAAGTTGAGTTGTCCAAATCTCGGGATAAAAATCCCGCATGCCTTTGACGGTTTTATAGGTATTTTTAGCCATAAGTGATTTTACCATTTGCTTTGGGATAAAATACATTATGAAATTAATAGAATTCAAAAACAAAAACTGGATATTAAAAATAGATTTGGAAGGAGGTCGGATTTATGAGTTGTCTAAAGACGAGGAAAAGATTTTAGGGACTTATGAAAGAATTGATGGGAAAATGGGTAATACTCATGTATGTATACCGAATTTTGCGAGGGAAGGAGTGGACAGTTTGGGGATGGTGGCTCATGGACCCTTTAGAAATCAGAGATGGAAACTAGAAACTGGAGACAAGAAAGTAGAAAAGAGAATAAAAGCGGAAGTGGAGGGCTTGGAGGTGGAGCAGGTGTTTAGTTTAGAAGAAGGTTTCAGTCAAAAGATAATTATTAAAAATAATTCTTCGGTAGCTAAAAGAGTTAATGTAGCAGTACATAATTATTGGGATACGCCGTTGAGTTGGCATGGATTGAAATTAAACGGAAAAGATATTACCGAGGCAGTTAAAGAGAATCCGGAAATAAAGATAAAGAAAGAAAATATTTTGGAAATACCGGGTAAAAAGACTATTAAATGGCAACTTTTGGGTTTTAATTTTGTTAAAGTGTGGACAGCTTTAAAGGAAGAGGGGAAGATAAAAATATATGATCCCGGTTATGTATGCTTGGAACCGCTGAGGCAAAAAGAAGGTTTTGTAGAATCTGAAGCCAGTTTATTACCACCAGAGGGAGAAATTGTGGTGGAACAAAGGATAGATTGTGTTTAAGAACATTTTTTCACCAATTCGACTTCGGGGATACATTTTCCCGAGGGGAGTTTAGTCACATTTTCCAGAGGTATTTTAGTATCGGTTTCAATAAATCCTTGTTGGTGGTAAAAATTAATGGCTGGTTGATTGTAACTGGCGGCATTAAGAAAAATATCTTTTTTGTCTCCCAGCCAAGCAAAGGCTAGGTTAAGTAACTGTTTGCCCAAACCCTGTCTCTGATAGTCAGGTAAAACATAGATAGCGTTGATTCTATGGTGTTTTTCTGCCTTGGTAGCAATGCAAAAAGCGACAATATGACCATTGTCTTCTGCCACCCATCTATTGATATTTTTGTCTTGATATCCTTTCATTTTCTCTTTAAGTTTCTGTTGACCCTCTGCTGTTTTATCTATTTCAAATTTTTGATGGATATCTTTTACGGTAATACCTATTTCAGTATTTGGGTAAGTATTTAACCAGGTAATTCGTTGCACTTGACGGATTTCGTAGACATCATTTGGAAGTGATAGGCGTATTTTAATGGCCATTATGAGAGATAAAATGATATTGGTGTAGAAGAATAAGTGGGTGAGATACCGGACTTGAACCGGCAACCTTCTGCTCCACAGGCAGACGCTCTAACCAATTGAGCTAATCCCACCAGGTAAAACTCACTAAAGTGAATTGGGTAATTATAACAATTTTTGCCGATTATAGGGTGATGAGACGGAGGGCTGGATAGGATTGTTTGTCTAAAGGTCCGGAAATACAAATAATTTTTTGGTCTTTTTTAAGATCGGAAACTTTAAGGACTTTATTGTCTTTAGTTCTGATTTCAGTTTTGGAATCAAGTTTGATTTGCAATTTTTCGTTTTGATTGTTGACACTGACTAGGGTGATGACAGAACCGGCGGTGGAGATGTCGGCGATAGTGCCCAGGGTAGTTTTTTTGTTGTTTTCGAGATCTTTTGGCTCAACTAATAAAATCCTTTTGGCATAATTAATAGTGTCTTGGTTAAGACTGAGGAGAAGGACATTTTGGTCTTTTTTTAAGTCCTCTCGTTTAATTGTGCGTTGTTTTTGATTGAGATAGGCAGTGTCGGAGGCGAGAGTAAATTCCATTTCCTGAGTTTGAGTTCTAATTTTAATTTTATCTTCATTCAATTCAACAATGGTGCCGGGATAAGCTTTTTTGGGATTTAGGGGAGTTGTATCGGTGATTTCAGCTAATTTTTCGCGGACTTTTTGTTGGAGATTTTCGCGCAGATCACCAATACTTTCACCTAAAACTTGGGTGGGACTTTGAGCTTGGAGAGGGGCAGCTAGGCAGAAATAAGTGGTAGTGAGAAAAATTAAGAAAAATTTTTTCATTAAATTTTAGCGGTAGAAAAAGTTAAATAATAAGTAAGTTCGGTTTCTTGATAATCGGGACTGATAGCTTTAAGTCGAAGGGTATTGAAACCGGAATCCAAGGTGATAGCTTGAGAAAATTTACCGGTATCATCGGCAGAAAAATTATAATTTTGACTGGCGGTAGTCAGAACCAAAATACTCTTGGGAGTGGTGGTACCGGTAAGGGTAATTTTGGCGGTGGAAATCAGGTCATAATTTTGATGGGAGGTAATAGTGAGAGATAGAGGTAGAGTTGAGTTGGGTTGGTCAGGAGTGTTGGTAGGAGAGGGATTTTCAGCTTGGGGGTTAAGAGTAGGAACAACAGTTGATAGACTTTGACGGCTTTTTTGATTCTGTTTGAGGTAGTAAACAGTGCCACTTAGGCCCAGACCTAAAATGAGCGCAAAAAAAGCAGTCACAAGCAAGGTCTTAATCATAGGTTGCTTTAATGTTATCATAGGGTTATGGAAATTAGATACTTTGGACGCAACAAAATATACCTGCAGGGTAAAAAAGAAGGGGTGTGGATTAACCCTGAAAAAAGTGATTTAGAACAAAAACAGAGAC
>DBPM01000041.1 GCA_002304845.1 Candidatus Shapirobacteria bacterium UBA1420 | reverse complement strand
AGTACCGGCAAAGTGAAAAAGGCCGATAAAGCCAAGGCTAATAAACCAGCTAAAATGAGACGAAAAATAGGAGTAAAAGTAAATTTCTTGTAAGTGGCCAGATACCAATAAAGACACCAAGGAGCAAAAAAGAGAACAAAGGTGAGAGCCATGGGATTATGTGATAAAAACAGACCGGACCAGGATAGAGACAAAAGAATCAGATATTTAGTTTTTGAAGGTTGGGTAATCAGTTTTTTGGAAAAATAAAAAATGAGAGGAAAAAAGAGACTGGCCCAAGCTTCGTTAAAGGCGCCACGGACAAAAATGTTGACAGTTCGGTAAGGAGCATAGGTATAAAATAATCCAGCTAAAAATCCGCCGATAGGACCGGATAATTCTTTGGCTAACAGATACATGGCCAAGGCGGAGAGTAAAATCAAAAGCATGGCCGAAGCTTTGATACTGTACATATAGGAAAAACCCAGCCAGTGAAAAACTTGAGCCACAGCTGAAGGTAAGGGTGGGTAGAAATTAAAAAGAGGGTAACCATAACCAAAACCTAAATCGGGAGTCCAACGACAAGGAATTTGACCGTCTTGAAGACATTTATCCATTTCTAGGAGTCGAATCATTTGCATATCGTCGTGCATATTCCAATAAACTCCAGGTTTGATGAGAAAATTAAAGGTGGGTAAAACAAAGATGATAAGAAGAATGGGCCAGAAAAAAGGAGATTTGAATAACTTTTTAAACATAGCTTATTTTACAAGAGTTTATACAAATTAAGGCGATCGCCGTCAGGTTTAAGAAAACTTCTAATTAAGGTAAGTTTGGAGAGCTCGGAGCTGTTAAGTTTGAGACGAGAAGCGTTAAAAAGCAAATAAACCTCGTCACCATGTTGGTAAGCATCAACTAATTTATCGGGAATTTCAGTAATATCGATACCAACACCAAAAACAGTCAATTGGGGAATTTGATTGGTGTAAATTTGAAGACCGTCGGGGAGAGTACCAAAATAACCTTCGGTACCGACAATAACATTGACAGAATGAGAACGATCAATCAGGTATTTGGCGCAATCTTTAATCCCCCAACCTGAAGTCCAACCTAGATTGTAACCGGAGTCGGTTTGCGGTAAAGAAAGGGTATAAGGTGACATGGACAGATGGATGATGCGAATTACAGGTAGTAAGAAAATTAAAACAACTAGATAGAAGTATTGGGAATTAAAAATAGCCTGAAGAAAAAAACTTAAGAGGATGATTAGATAAGGTAAAACAAAAAGGATATAACGACCAGTAAAAACCTTGGCCATGGCGGCGTTGGCCAATAGAGGTAGGAGGAACCAAAATCCAGAAATAAGAAACAAGAAATTAAATTTAACGTGTTTTTTGAAGATAAGATAAAGAAGAGGGATGAGAAGAACGGGTAGAGTCAGATAAAAATGATAGATGGTAAAAGTGTCGTGGAGATGAGGAATAAGAGGATCGAGAGGGTGTTTTAAGATTTCGGTGAGGGGCCAAATATAATCTTTATTTCTAAGAGCAATTTGAGAAAAAGCGGGACCAAGACGGAGAATATTGTAAATAACCAGAGCTATAAAAGCGGAAAGTAAGGGAAAATATATCTTTTTAAGATTATTTTTTCGAAATAAAACAAAATTTACTAGACTGAGAACAATAAAATAAATTGCCGGAGATTTGGTGAGCCAAGCCAATCCTAAAGAAACACCTAAAAGCATAGATAAATCCAGAGATGGTTTTTTGGCTAGCCGTAAAGACAGATAGAAACTGAGAACTCCAAAAAAGGACAGTAAAGTGTCAGCGGTGGCTAAACGGTCGAAAAAGAAACTAAAAGGCAATAAAAGATAGATAAAAGGAGTCACAATATTATCGGTAATCAAAAAAAGAAGGATGAGAATGCCAGCACCGGCAAAAACAGAAATTAAGCGACCGGCGATTAAAGGATCAGCAATAAATTTTAAAAGAATGGCATTGAGCCACATAAAAAGAGGTTGTTTGCCATCGGTTAAGGGAATAAAACGAAGAGTATCGACACTTTTGATAATTTGGGCCCAGCGAACGTAAATAGCCTCGTCACCAAAAACAGGTAAGGAATTAAGATTAATAAGTCGGGACAAGAAATAGAAAACTAAAATAATACCCAAATACAGGTATTTTTTATTTTTTATCATATTTACCTTGGAGATTGTTGGTAAAAACCCGCCAAACTTCGGCAGCCATCCGCTTGGATTCTTTGAGGTATTTAGCGTTTTGGTCACCTTTGGTGGTGCTAGTATCTTCGTCTTGCCAAAGAACCGGAACTTCTTTGGTTTTATAACCCAATTTATCGGCTATAAACAACATTTCAACATCATAGGCAGAGACTCGCCAACCTTGACCGCCCTGGATATTTTTAATCACCTCAAGTCGAGGGAAAATTGTTCGAGCGATATCTGTTTTCATGGATTTAAAGCCACATTGAGTATCTTCAATATCGCTTTTTAAAAGAACTTTTCTAAAAATGGAAAAAACTTTGGAACCTAACAAGCGTAAAAGTCCAAAACCAGTGCGTTGATTACCGCGGGAACCGATGACGATATCGTATTTTTTGGCGTAAAAAGGCAAGAGATTGTTAAGTTCAGAAATGGGAGTAGATTGGTCCATGTCGGTAAACAGACAGAGAGGGTATTTGGCTTGTTGAATACCACCCCAAAGGGCACCGGGTTTACCACCTTTGGGTAAATCCAAAACACGGAAACTACGATGAGATTTAGCGAATTTTTGGACAATTTTAAGACTATTGTCGGTAGATTGATCGTTGCAGATTAAGACCTCCCAGGGATATTTTTGAGTTTTAAGAAAATCATCAACTTCTTTTAGAACTCCTCGATTAAGATTGTTTTCTTCGTTGTAACAAGGAATGATGACGGAAATACCTGTTTTCATAACTTAATTATATCTGCTTTTGTAATTTAATAATCTGAACACCATCACCACTAATAAAGGTTTCAACTGGATTAGCTTGACCAAAGGTTTGAATTTCCCAAACATCACTGTCTAAAGGTTGTGGCCATTTACTAGGATCATCGACAATAATAAAAAGTGTTTGAGCTTCTGAATAAGTACCAATATCTAAAAGATTAGTCCTTTGAGTTAAAAAGTAGCGAGGAGCATAAGCACGAAAATCGTTATAGGAAGCTAACATAGTAAGATTATAAGGACCGTCTGCATCAGATAGGTGTGAATCAATAGCTGAAGCGAGGTTATAAGCATGATTAATTTGTTTACCACCCGGAGATTTAAAGGGTAAATTAATAACTGAAACATAAGTAACCAGTAATAAGACTGAGAGGGTGACTAAGAGCGGAGTTTGACTGAGAAGATAGCCAAAAAGCAAGAATACTACCGGAAAAACGAAGGCAAAATAATGATCATAAATATGTTGTTTGTAGAGACCGAGACCAATCAGGGCAAAAAGATACCATAAAAGGAAGTAAATAAAGTATTTGTTTTTGAATTTATTCTTAAAAACAAGAGCAATAAGACCAATAAAGAAGAATAAGGAAATGTAGAGACCAGCTGACTCTTGGTGAGCAGCTAAAAGACTGGTGTTGATTTGATTAAAAAGTTGGGGAATAAGAGGAATGGATTTGTAAGCCTTGAGGTTGACGGTAGTTTCTCTTTGGGTAAAAAAGGTTTTAAGAGAGTTAAAGTTTTGCCCTTGGTGTTTGAGATCAAAGAGAATTTGAGGAGTGAGAGTGAGAAGAAAGAGAAAAATAGCGATAAAAGTAGGTTT
>DBPM01000045.1 GCA_002304845.1 Candidatus Shapirobacteria bacterium UBA1420 | reverse complement strand
TCGTGGTTTCTTTTGGTGGTTATGTCTCAGTACCGGTAATTTTTGCTGCCTGGCTTTTAGGTATCAAATCCATTACTCATGAACAGACTAAAACCCTCAGTCTGTCGACTAGTCTCAGCACTCCTTTTTCTCAATTTATTGCCCTCTCTTTTCCTCACCGTTCTACCCATCCTAAATATGTTCTCACTGGTAATCTTTTACGTCGAGATATCTTTAAAAGTACCAGTAAAAAATATAAAAAATATGAAAACTTGCTTAAAAAAATTCCTCTGATTTATCTGACTGCCGGTAATCAAGGTTCCCAACATCTGAATCAGAACTTAAAAGAAATTTTGCCACAACTTAGTCAAAAAAATCTAATTATTCACCAAACCGGCGACAAAGATTTTCCTAAATACAAAAAATTATCAAGCACCTATCTCCACTATTTACCCACCGCCTTTGTCACTACCGACGATATCGGTTGGATTTTCAAACACGCTCATTTAATCATTTCCCGGGCCGGGGCTAATACTATCCAAGAAATTGCTGTTATTGGCAAAAACTCCATCATTATTCCTCTCCCTGTCAGTCAACAAGATGAACAACTTAAAAATGCTCTTTGGCTTAAAAAGAAATTTCCTCAACACACCATTATCATCAAAGATGATCAATTAACACCTCAAACACTGTTAAAAAGTATTCAAATTTTACTCAAAAAAAAGGGTCCTTGTCTAAAAGTTGAAGCTAAACCGAACCTGAAACTATTAAAACTCATCAAAAAGCTCTAGAATGAAACTATGCAACATTCAAAAAATATTAACTGTTTAAGTATCGGTACCTCAAAAGTCTCTGTTCTTATAGGTCAGATCCCAGATGACGACTCTAAAATAAATATTATCGGTGTTGCCTCTGTATCTTCGGCTGGTTTTAAGAAAGGTCAAATTATCAACCTTGAACAAGCCTCTCAAACTATCACCGAATGTGTCGAGTCTGCCGAAAGAATGGCTGGTTTTCAAATTAACCATGCTTATGTATCCTTAACCGCTCCTCATTTTGAATCCATTAATTCTACCGGTGTTACTGCTATCTCTGGTACCAACAGTGAAATTTCTCAAGTCGATATTGATCGTGCTATTGAAGCAGCCAAAGCCATTTCTTTACCCACCGGTAAAGAAATTGTCCATGTCATTCCTCGGCTTTTTACCGTCGATGGTCAAACTGGTGTTGTTGATCCTATCGGCATGAATGGACAAAGATTAGAAGTTGAAACTCATCTAATTTTAGCCTCCACTTCGGCCCTCAAAAATCTCTATAAATGTCTTGACGATGTCGGCATCAAAGTTGACGATCTTCTCTATTCCGGACTGGCTGCCGCCAAATCCTGTCTTAGCGACACTGAAACAGAATTGGGTGTCGCTCTAATAGATATCGGTGGTACCAATACCACTTTAACTATTTTTCAGGAATCCTCACCCATCTTTTCTGGTGTCATTCCTTTGGGAGCCAACAACATTACTAATGATCTGGCTATTGGTCTCCGCCTACCTCTAGAAGATTCCGAAAAAATTAAAATCAAACTCAAAGCCTATGCTGATAAAAAAGGTTTTGAAGATGATATTGATCTCAAACATTTGGGAGTCCTAGGAGAAGACAATAAAAAAATTTCTTTTTCTACTACCGTTAATGGCATTATTAAAGCTCGACTTGAAGAAATTATTGGTTTTACCTACAACCAAATCAAAGAAAATTCTTTGGAAAATTCCATTCCTGCTGGTATCGTTTTAACCGGCGGTGGGGCTCAAACTATTTTAGTTAAAGAAGTCTGTACCAATCTGATCCCTCTCCCTGTTCGTATTGCCGAACCTCCTCGCCTAGGCGGACTAGTGGAAGACATTACCAACTCCGCCTTTGCCAGTACCATTGGCACTCTGCTTTACTTCCAAAATAAAAAAACTACCAACCAGAAAAGTGGTGGTAAGAAAATTAAAGTTTCATTTGATGGTCTCTTTGGAAAAATTAAAAGTTTCATCGAACCGCTTTTGCCATAAATGGCTCTGATTAAAACCTTAACCGGTCAATTTGCCAAAATTAAAGTCATTGGTGTCGGTGGTGGTGGTAACAATGCTGTCAATTCCATGATTTCTGAAGAGGAAATCAAAGGTGTTGATTTTGTCACTGTCAATACCGATTCTCAAGCTCTGCTTAATTCCTTAGCTCCTATCAAAATCCAAATTGGTGAAAAAATTACCAAAGGTTTGGGTGCTGGTGGTGATCCTAATATTGGTCAACAAGCCGCTGAAGAATCAAGGGATAGAATTAGAGAAGTCCTAGAAGATACCGATATGGTTTTTATTACTGGTGGTATGGGCGGTGGTACCTGTACTGGTGCCGCCCCCATCATTGCTGAAATCGCTAAAAAAGAATTAGGTATTTTAACCATTGCCGTAGTCACTAAACCATTTTTATTTGAGGGTACTCGACGTATGAATCGAGCCGACGAAGGTTTAACTCGCCTTCGACAAAATGTCGACACTCTCATTGTTATTCCCAACCAAAGAGTCATGGAAGTGGTCAACTCTCAAGCCACTCTCCTGGAAGCTTTCAAAATTGCCGATTCCGTCCTTACCAAAGGTACCAAAGCCATCGCTGATTTAATTACCACTCCCGGACTAATTAATCTTGATTTTGCCGACATTAAATCAATTATGGCCAACGCTGGCTCAGCCCTAATGGGAGTAGG
>DBPM01000004.1 GCA_002304845.1 Candidatus Shapirobacteria bacterium UBA1420 | reverse complement strand
GCTTACATGAAAGCCAATTACCCGGTTGAATACATGAGTGCCTTGCTGACCGCCGAAGCTGATGATCTTGAAAAAGTAGCAGCTGGCGTTGAAGAATGCCGAAAAATGGGAATTATTGTCCTTCCACCTGATATTAATCTTTCTCAAAAAGCTTTTGAATTTGAAAAAAACGACCAATCTCTAGAGTCAATGGCTATCAGAGTTGGTCTTTCAGCTGTCAAAAATGTCGGTAATATTGCTATTGATCTAATTATTGAAGAAAGAAACAAAAACGGTCCCTTTCAAAGTTTTACCGACTTCTGTCTCCGAGTCAGTGGTCAAAAAGTTAATAAAAAAGTTTTAGAAAGCTTGATTAAAGTCGGTGCCTTTGACAGTTTTGGTGAAAGAAATGCCATTTTAGCCGGCATGGATGACATTAGAAACCGTTGCAATAAATTAAATGATAAAAAAAGTTCCGGACAATTTGGTCTCTTTGACTCCACCGACACTCCTCACCTGGTTCCTAAAGATGTCTTTCCTCAAGTCGAGCCCATGCCTGAAAAAGAATGCCTGGCTCAAGAAAAAACCCTTCTAGGTATTTATATTACTGAAAATCCTATTCACAAAATTCTCTCACCTTTCCGCCATGCTCTTTTGGATAACATTGCCGAAATTAAAACTAAAAAACCAAATGACACTGTTAAATTTGCCGCCGTAGTGCAAAAATTTAAAGTCATTCACACTAAAAAAGATAATTCCGCCATGGCCTTTGTCACCTTTGATGATGGGCAAGAACAAATCGAAGCTGTCGTTTTTCCTAAAGCCTATACGGCTTTCAAAAATCTACTTGAGGAAAACAAAGGACTCTTTGTCGAAGGTAAAATTTCAGTGAGAGATGACGTCACATCGATTCTAGTCGATATGTTATCAGAGACCTTGCCGAAAAATGTTTCTGCCTATGATTTCATTATCGATATTCCCGAAGGCACCTCTGCCTCCACTCTTATGGAATTGGACCGACTTTTAAAAGCCCACCCCAATGGTCACCGAGGCCTGATCATTCTACCTAATAAAAAAGAAATCAAACTTGCTTACGGAGTGCATTACAATTCTGATTTAGAAGCTAAAATTCAAAAACTTCTCAAACATTCTTGATAAGAATTGTGTTTTAATATAAAATACCAAAGTTTACACATTCTTTTAATTACACATGGCCATCAAATTTAACTACCAGGACACTGACTTCCATGTCGGCGATACCGTTAAAGTTCTTTATAAAATTAAGGAAAAAGATAAAGAGCGACTTCAAGCCTTTGATGGCATCATCATGTCTATCACCGGTAGGGGAGATAATAAAAACTTTTTGGTAGTCAAAAAAGCTTCCGATGGTGTTAGAGTTGAAAGAATCTTTCCTCTAAACTCTCCCTGGATTGATTCTATTAAAAAAATGCGTGGTCCTAAAAGGACACTACGTAGGGCTAAACTTTATTTTCTCAGACAACCCCACGCCCGCACTATCTAATTAACAATTAGATTTTACAACTTGGGTCTTTAGCTCAGTCGGTAGAGCAGTTGCCTTTTAAGCAATTGGTCGCGGGTTCGAGTCCCGCAGGACCCACCATCTTTTAAAAAACAAAAAAACAATCACTTATTAGCTTTGTTTATCTCTCGCAAATATTCTTCATATTCCTCAACAGACTCAATCGGTTTATGGTCAACCAACCCATATCCATGTTTAATAACTGCTGTCTCTAAAACTTCTTCGTCTGTCAATACTGCTGTTTTCAAATCGTAATTTGGAGGAACCATAAACATCAACTGACTTTGACCATCATTCATTGTAGTTCTAGCAATAAATTTCACTCCGTTGATACCACCCTCTAACACTGCTAAAGGCTCAACAGTTTGAACACCCATTTCTTTAAAATTCATCTTTACTTTTCGGGAACTTCAATAATATTTATTTTAATCCCTGGAAACCTTTGTTTCAACTCTTCAATCTCAGATAAAATCTCTTCTTCACCCTTTGTTCCCCAATGATTACTATCCAGCTGAGGAATGTTTATCGACTCAATATCGTCTAATGATACTCCTCCCAATATTTGAGCTTCAACATAAGCATGACGTGTTGTCTCTTTAGTTCTATCTAAATTATGTATCGCTTTAGCAACAACACCCCCTTCCCAATCAAGCAACCACTTCCCATAGTCACCAAACGAATCACCGTAACAAAAAGATGTCCTTTTCTTGATTCTCGCTGTATCTAACTCTATAAAACATTCTCCATAACCACCTCCTGAACCTCCATAAAACTCATCTCTACCATTGGGAGTAAAAGCTGCCCCATAAATAGGGTGGGGATCTTTCCTCCCACCTTTAGCTCTATTGCCCAACATTCTTTCTACTGTATCTCGTCTTTCAGCATAATTAGACTTTCTTTGTTTCATTTTTTCATTGTTCTCCCAAATAGACACTAATCTTCCGTTGTCCAAAGCCTTCAACAAATTTTCCCAAGTTATATTCACAGTCACACTAAAATCATTCTCGACTCTATTGATTTCTTCTCTTAATTGTTTTGCTCTATTCTCTGTGTATTTTAACCGACCAACATCTCCAGTATCTGTGGGTTCATAACCGAGATATTTTTGCAATGCTAATTTGTTTTCAATGGCCACCCGCCTCAGTTTTTCCATTTTTTTCCAACTTGTCGATTCTCCTCTGTTCAATCTTTCTAATTCCAGCGATACCTCTGTTTGAGCCTCTCGTTTTAAACTACCTTCTTGCATCATGTCTACATAAAGCTGAGCTACTTCCAGTTCTCCTAATTCTTCATCAGTTAACATATAAATCACGTTAGAAATCGCCTGATCTTTAATTTGAGGGTCAGATATCTGGAAAACGGCTTCACTGGCATATACCAAATCTGTGACACTTTTTCTCATTATTTCCTCTGCATTACCATCTACAAACTGATAACGATACAAATCACTTGTCGATAAAATAAACTCCCACCACACCTGATCTTTATTAAAGATATCAAGCTTTTTTGATTCACTATTCCATAAAGGAATCCTATCAGCATATTGCTTACAAAACTCATATAAGACTTTAGTATTATCATTTTGTGGTTGCAGAGATGCCTCAAAAAATCTCTTGCCAAATATAGCTATATTATCCGCAGTTAAACTGGTATCAAATACCCACTTATTAGCTTCAAGAACAGCTGCCCGACTTAATTCTGAGTTAGAACTCATATCACCAACCACGCTCAATCTGTTAATATATGTCGTCAATAGACCTGACCTCCATTTCTCAGGCACCACTGCTACTAAAGAGTTAAAGGTATTGGTATATTGATCTAAACCCCGTTGACTTCTAACGCCATTTTTTGAAGAGATGTTTTCTAATGCCACAGAAAATGGATTGACCTCCATCAATGGCTCTAAGTGATCTGCAATTTCAATTTTAGGATTATACTTGTACTCCGGTAAAATATTTCTAACGACATCCAATTGTTGCTTTAATTCCGGTAATTCTTTATTTAATTCTTTCAATTTCCTTATATATTCAGGATACACTTGGTTCACCATATCTGGAGTTACTAATTGATATTGAAAACCATAGTCTGATAACATTTCTACTACCGGTAATAATTCCTCTGCGTTGTCCATAAAACCTTTAAATATCTCCACGCTCATTAACTCCTCTTGTACTAAAAAAATCCATGACCCACTGCGATCGTGTGGTGTTACCTTTTGAAGCATTTTCCAACAACTGTTCACCTTTTTAGGATCTTCTTCGGGAAAGAAAATTGTGGCCACTTTTTTCTCAACCACTTCACTAGTAACCTTGGGATTATTCCAAACTAATGCAAACGCTGTATTTTGCTTAAAGATCCCTAGCTCCATTAAATCTTCCACATCAAGTGAATGAATATTCTCTCTCATCATATAAGAAGCTACTACGTCCCTTATTATATGTCTCTCTTGTTCATTGGCTCGTGGATAATAATCCTTCAACAATTGTCTTTCAGGTTCTAATAATGGTCCATTGTCATGATTAATTCCCCTTATAGCTTGTTTCTTATAATCCTCAGACATATTTTCAGAATTCAATACTGCTGTTCTCACCGGTAACATTAGTTCTCTATACAAAACTTTTGCATCATCACTAGTCTGAATCTCTAAATTCTTCAATTCATCCATGTTTTCTTCAATCTCCTCATCTGTCTGACCGTATACAGAACCTTTATTTTTTTCTATGTCACGATAATTCTTCATTATCAAAGGTAATTTTGACATTTTAACTACCAAATCAGTTCTTTTTTTTACCATCATTTCCCTTGTTTCTTGATCCAAATTCAGTTTATCTGCTACAGCTGTGAAATCTATGGCTTTTATCACCTCTAAATCATACTTATTAGAAACCCTGCAACCATTAGCCATTAACATGGTCGCTGCCAATTGTGCTTCAGGGTTATCTCTCTGTTCAACTAAATATCTCGCTTCCTCAGCCGTAAACACATCCCAAGTACGTGATTCAGTCATCACTTGAGCTTCAGTTTTTATCACTTTTTCTGGCATCACCATACTCTCAGGCTTTTTTGCAGTCACCACATCCATCGGCACGCTACCTAAAATGGGTTCACTATCACTCATAACAGTCATTATACTATTTTCTTGATAGAATACCTTTAGTCCTCGATGACTCCTAATTTTTACAGGTACTTATTTTTTTCCTATACTTATAAAATTATGTCTCTAAATCATCTCGCCGATAATGACACCGAAATCCTTGATGTCGTTGATGAAAACGATCAAGTCATTGGTCAAATGCCCAAAGAACAAATTCATGCTGGCAGTAAAATTTTACACCGAGAAATTGGTGTCCTAGTTTACAACGACAAAAACGAGGTTCTGCTTCAACAAAGAAGTTTTAAAAAGAAATTTTTTCCCGGTTCCTGGACCACCACCGCCGTTGGTCATGTTCCTAGCGGAAAAACTCCTTTAGATGCCGCTCATATGGAATTAATCGAAGAATTGGGGTTTGATACAGACTTGGATTTTGTTGAAAAAAGAAAATATGTTTCTGGTGATCATATCTCTTTTGGCTATTTATTCATGGGAAAATTCCCTTCCAACGCTAAAATTACCATTGATCCTGATGAAGTTGAGACTACTAAATTTGTTTCTCATGATGAAGCTGTCAAAATGGAAGACAGTGGAGAAATCGATTATCACACTAAAGAAACCTTAGATAAGTTTTATCACGGCAATTTTATTGACAAATAAATCATGCACCTCTACGGTCTGATTATTGGTATCGCCATTGTCATTGGTATCGATTATTTTTCTCGTCATCAAACAATTATTCCTAAAAACAAGGAAAATATTTTTATTGTCGGATTGTTGTTTTTTGCCATTTTCTTTTCTCGTCTTTATCACGTGGCTGATCAATGGGATTATTATTCTCAATATCCTTCTCAAATTTTAGCCACCTGGAATGGGGGATTGGGGATCTATGGTGCCATTTTAGGTGCTATCCTATTTATCTTTCTCTTTTCCCGTCACCACAAAACTTCTTTTTTAGAAATCACTGATTCTATCGCCCCCATTTTACCTCTCTGTCAAGCTTTTGGTCGTTTGGGTAATTTTGTCAATAGTGAAATTCCTCTTTGGTGGTTTGAGGCCGGTCTGAATCTGCTGTTATTTTTTATTTTAAAATCTAAAGCTCTAAAGTACCACAGCTCTACCGCTCTATATCTCATTGGTTATGGCACTATCCGTTTTTTCTTTGAATTTTTTAGATCCGATACTTGGCAAATCAACTCTCTTAAAATCGCTCAAATAATCTCTTTGGTCTTTATTTTGATAGGAATCTTTATTCTGCGAATAGATTCGCACCAAGTATAATTACTTATGGTTCAATGGCAAAGTGTGTTTATTTCTCTCTTCGGTCTTATT
>DBPM01000021.1:3854-5474 GCA_002304845.1 Candidatus Shapirobacteria bacterium UBA1420 | reverse complement strand
CAATATCCTTTAACAAGTGGGCATAAAGAGTTTGATAACCATTTCCATGATCAACCACCACATAATTTCCATAACCACCACCATTCCAACCTGCCGCTATCACTGACCCTGTCGCCGCCGCCACCACTGGCGGATTGCTTCGATTAGCAATATCCACTGCCCGATGATACCAAGAGAATCTCTGAGTTATAGTTCCATTTGTCGGCCAAATAAAATTACCTTCACCTACCACCCCCGCTATTGGCGCAACTGTTCTCGCCACACTTTTCGGTACTACTGGCACTAGTTTAGGCTCAACTCCATCAGGTACAATAATATTTTGTCCTGCCGCCAATGCAAAAGTCTCGTCATTGCTAAAAGAATTAAAGGGATAATCAACAATGTTCTGAGCATCAACTCCATAATATTTAGCAATACTATAAACCGTCTCCCCTCTTTTAACTTGATGTTTAACCCCTGTTACTGGCAAAATCCTCAAAATCTGTCTCACTTTAATTGCATCCACCGATTTAAGATCGTTTTCCCACATAATCGTATCAATACTGACCCCAAATTTTTGAGCAATACTGGAAACTGTATCTCCTTCTTGCACCCGATATTCCACGATTTCACCTTTAGGTAAATCAGAAATCAACGTCTCTGCCCCCACCTGATTGCCATCAGCCGCCATAATCAAATAGCCAGAACCACTGTTCTCACCTGAATTCTTATCTTTAATTAAATCTTCTAAAGTTCCTGAAAAAATTATCGCTACAAAACACAAAACCGCCAACGCCACACTGACAAAACCCTGGGAAAACCGACCTCTTTGTCGATACATCAATCGCGACAACCCTGTCTTGGAAAACAATATCCACCCCAATAAAGAATGGCCAATTTCTGCCCAAAATTTACCTTGCCACTTTAAAAATTCTCCCATTTCTCGGGCTTCATTTCCCAATATTTCTCTAATCTCTTTCATCTAATTATCTAATTTTACCTTTTTCCCACCTTTTTCAAAAACTCTTCATTATTCTCCGTCTTATTCATCTGTTCAATCACCAACTCAGCCATCTGATCTTTTTCACCTAAACTATCAAACATTCTCCTCATCGCCATCACTCTGGATAAAGTTTCTGGTGATAATAATAAATCCTCTTTTCTGGTACCTGACTTAAGAATGTCAAAAGCTGGAAAAATCCTTCTTTCCGCCAATTTTCTCTCCAACCTCAACTCCATGTTTCCGGTTCCTTTAAATTCTTCAAAAATTAATTCGTCCATTTTTGAACCGGTATCTACCAACGCTGTTCCAATGATGGTCAATGAACCACCATTTTCAATTTTCCGCGCTGCTCCAAAAAACTTTTTAGACGGATATAAGGCTGCCGGATCAAAACCTCCCGACAGTGTCCGCCCTGAAGTTGGAATTGCCAAATTATAAGCCCGAGCCAGTCTGGTAATCGAGTCAAAAACCATAAACACATCTTTACCTATTTCTACCAATCTTTTCGCTCTTTCAATCGCAATCTCCGCCGCTCTAGTCTGTTCTTCCGGTTTCTGGTCAAAGTGTGATGCGATTACCTCGCCTTTAATAAAACGTTGCATATCGGTTACTTCCTCTGGCCTTTCCCCCACTAACAC
>DBPM01000021.1:1615-3757 GCA_002304845.1 Candidatus Shapirobacteria bacterium UBA1420 | reverse complement strand
GGCACCAAATCTTTAAATTCACTTCTTTTTTGAGCTGAAATTAAATCCCCTCCGTTTATCTTGTCAATCCGCACCAATCCCCAATATTTTTCATTCTCTTTGGGCGCCTTGGCGACTCCAGTCACCATGTCTCCCGCTCTTAAACCATAGCGCCTAACCTGTATTGCCGCCAAAACCGCATCTTTCGCACTGGGATTGAACTTAGGCCTGACAAAACCTTGGCCATCAGACATGATCTCTAATACGCCATGAATCGCCTCTAACCTAACCGTAGCTGAACTGTACTGGTCAGGCATTGCCTGACCGAGCACCGCCCGACCTTTACTAACTCGATTATTATCTTTAACTTTAACTACAGGCGCCTTCACCACCGGCGCAGATTTAACTGATTTTCTTGGCATCTTTAGGAAAAATAAATAAACAACGCTAACACCTCAGGGAATGCTCTATTTTATATAATCCCTTCTTTTTTGTCAAATTTATCAAAACATAAATCGATAACAATATCAATAAAATTACACTGAAATATAACCCAAAACCTATGCCTCCCAACAGTTTCAAATAATCACCTATTACCACCCCAAAAAGCATAAAAGGTATATTAATCAACAACTCATAACTAGATAATGTTGTCGTGCGAATCTTTGAGGATACACTTTCATTTATAATCTCAGTCACCGCCATCTTTTGAATCACCCATGTTACTACTCTCACTAAAAATAAAACCGACCACAAAACTAAGCTTATTTTTTTACCAAAAACATAATTCAATCCTAACAGTACAGTTTCTAGTATTATCAATATTTCCGGGTTTATTTTCCTAGAAATTTTGTCGTAATTTAAACTTAATGGCACCGTCAAAACCATGGTCACAGTATATAAAATACTAATTCCAGTCGCATCATAACCCCATTCAATCACCGCCACATCATCTAAAATCTCATAAGCCACTACCGTAAAACTTCCTGCTAGTAACAGTAACCACACAATCCGACTTAATTTGCTTGAGAATAAATGCTTCACTCCCTTTACAGTTTGTCTCAAAAAATTATCGACTGAAAATACAAAGGTATCTACTTTAGGCTCATGTGTCCACAATACCAACACCAAAGCTATTAATTGACATATGCCTGTTACTAAAAATGGTAACCCTCCCCATAATTTAAATAAAAAGCCACCCATTAATGTTGCCAAAGCTGTCGCTAAATTTTGACAAGCATGCGATCTACCCAAAACTTTTTTATATTGTTTTTCTTGCTTATTCTCCACCAAACTGTCATACATAAAAGCATCAATTGTCCCCGAATAAAAACTGCTTCCCAAGGCTATCAACACATAAACTATCGCAAAACTTATAAATGTCGATGAAATAGACATAAACACATTTCCTAAACACCCAAACACAAATGCTAAAATCAAGGTTTTCTTTTTACCCAACAAATCACCCAACACTCCAGTCGGAATCTCTGAGAAAAGTTTTACTATCAAAGCAATTAATACATAACCCAACACAATGTTTCTATTTTTCACACCAAATTCTATCAAACAAAAAGCCCCGGAGTAGAAAGCAGTGGACCTGCCCCCTCCACTGCTCTCCGCTCCAGGGCCCAACATAAAACTTGACTTTACTATCGCAAAGTCTTATCTTAGTTGTTGAAGAAACAATCATCCTCGTATTCCACCTGCTTTGAGAATATTCGACATGATTGTTTCTTTTTTTTGTTTACATCACAATCAATTTTCCGCCGAGTTTAGCCATCCCCTTAATTTGAGTCTCCGCCCACTTGTCTTTCTTCAACCTCAAAAAGAATTTATTTAGCATTAATCGACTATAACACCCCTTTTTCCCCTTGTCTATAACCTATATTATTTTAAGTCCTGAAAAACAGCTATCCTATAAAATAATTTTAGTGACAATTTAGCTTCAAAAACACCTCAAACTCCCCATTTTTCACATCCTGTGGAAAACTATTTTAGTTTTAATAAAAATATTTTGTTTGTTTTAGTTCAAACCCTTCAACAATATCTCTTTATATCTAAAACACTATCAATTTTTAGTACCTCTCTGCCCAAGTTTTTAATTTCTTTAATTCTTCTTTCCTCTCCTCTTACTTTCTTTACCTTTCCCAAAAGCGACACCTC
>DBPM01000021.1:0-1606 GCA_002304845.1 Candidatus Shapirobacteria bacterium UBA1420 | reverse complement strand
TATAACTCGAATACATCGCCGCCACTATTGCTAAATCCGCCCCGGGATCACTAATTCTAACTCCTCCCGACACCATTACAAAAATATCATACCTATATAATGGTATCCCTAAAACTTTTTGAGTCACTGCTGCCAACAACTGTCCTCGATTAAAATCTATTCCCGAAAATACTCTTTTAGGAATATTGGAAAAACTCTCAGTTACCAAAGCCTGAATTTCCAATACTAAAGGTCGACTCCCTTCCATCACCACCGTTAAAACTGATCCAATTTGTGTTACTTTACTATCAATTAGAGATACCTCTTCTGCCGAAACCTCTCTCAATCCATCTTCTTCCATTTTAAACACCCCCACTTCATCCGTTGCCCCAAATCGATTCTTCTCCGCTCGCAAAATTCTTAATTCGCTATTTCTATCACCCTCAAAATACAAAACTGTATCTACCATATGCTCCAAAATTTTTGGTCCGGCAATTTCTCCATCTTTAGTCACATGTCCCACAATAAAAATTGGTATCCGACTCTTTTTTGCCATTTCTATTAATTGAAAAGTTGAGGCTCTGATCTGACTCAGACTTCCTGGTGTTCCAGAGACTTCAGTCGAAGACATCATCATCTGGATACTGTCCACCACCACTAAATTGAACACATTTTTTGTTCTCTCCAAAATCATCTCTATTTCTTCAATTAGATTACTTTCCAAAATTTCAAATTTATCTTTTTCTAGCCCCAATCTCTCCACTCGTAAATTTATCTGCTCCACCGTTTCTTCCCCAGCCACATACAAACCACCCAATTTTCCTATCAACTGAGTCAACAAGGTACTCTTACCTATTCCCGGCTCTCCAGCAAACAACACCACCTGTCCCGGCACAATACCTTTTCCTAATACTCGATCCAATTCCCCAATCCCAGTTGATAAAATTGACGTCTTTTGTTTGTTTTGACTATTATCTAATTTCTTTGTTTGAATATTTGAATTTATTGGAATTTTGGATTTGTTTGGAAAATGTTTTTTGCTTATTGAAATTTCCTTCAAAGCATTCCATTCTCCACACGCACTACACTGTCCACTCCATTTGGCAAATTCATTACCACAATTTTGGCAGACAAACACCCTTTCTGAAATTTTCTTCATAAGAAATTATACCCTTTTCTTAATTTTCGTTCGTTCTAGCGCCTCTAGTGACATCACTACAATTTTAGCCTATCCTAAGACCAAATTATTTAACAATTTTTCTCGATTCCAAATAATATCGTTTTTCTTCCGCTTCACCCATGGAAAAAGTCTTGCGTGGCAAAGCTCCATCTTTCTCTACTGTAGGGAACAATTCTTCTTTTTTCATTCCTTCTAAAATAAAGCCGACATTGTTACCCACTGCCAATTTTTTCACCGCCTCTTCTCCATGAACATAATCAATCTTGACTTCCAAATTTTGTTCTAGAAATTCATCTAATAATTTTTGTAAATCTCCCACTACCAAATTACTACCGACTTCTTTTAATCTAATTATTTTTTCTTCACCATTACTCACCATTTTCACTTCTTTACCCTCACCTGCTAAAAAATTTTCTAATTTATCTGACTCAACTCCAAAAATTACCC
>DBPM01000053.1:4469-5135 GCA_002304845.1 Candidatus Shapirobacteria bacterium UBA1420 | reverse complement strand
AAATATAACATATTGTGGGTCCTGCGAGATTCGGACTCGCGACCAATCGCTTAAGAGGCGACTGCTCTACCACTGAGCTAAGGACCCAAATTGTCAAAGTTCTACCACTGACCTGCCTGCCGGCAGGCAGGGCTAAGGACCCAAATTATCAAGTACGCCCAGGGGGAATCGAACCCTCATCACTAGTTCCGAAGACTAGTACTCTATCCTTTGAGCTATGGGCGCCCTTGGTATCCCCAGTTGGAATCGAACCAACGACCTCCTCCTTAGAAGGGAGGCGCTCTATCCAGCTGAGCTATGGGGACAGGCTTCGTTATTTTACCAAATTATTGATAAAATAGGCTCACAGGCCGCTGTGGTGAAACCTGCCTGCCGGCAGGCAAGTTGGTATACACTGTGGCTTTGAGCCGCTGTGGTGAAATTGGTATACACGTACGCTTTAGGAGCGTATGGGGAAACCCGTGGAGGTCCGAGTCCTCTCAGCGGCACTTTTCTGCTACACTATTTTATGTGGTTTTTGTTGTTTTTACTGCTCCCTACACCAGTCTTAGCTCAAGATTCTCATGATTTGCTAGACAAATACCGCACCGACTATTTTTACCAACGAGATATTTACCAACAAAACTACCAACAGTATCTTAATAAAAAAAATGCTTTCGACCAGTA
>DBPM01000053.1:0-4372 GCA_002304845.1 Candidatus Shapirobacteria bacterium UBA1420 | reverse complement strand
CAAGTGGATATCGATAAATCTTTAATTCAACAACAAATTAATCACCGGCAAAAAATTCTTCTCAAACTCAAAGACATTGCCTCTCGAAGTGATGTCGACTGGGATAAAAATTTTCTTAAAAAAGAACAAGATTTTATTGATGCCAATACTGAAGCTCTCTCTTGGTCTCAGAGTCATCAATTTGGAAATCGTTTTTCACCTTTCTACGAAGAAGCTAAAAAAGATCTAACTGATGCTGATAATACTCTTAAATCAATCGCTTTAGACTTAAAATCAATTCTTATTAAAAAATCAGGTAATTAAATATGGACGAAAAAATTTATCAAAATATTGATACTCCTAAAATCAACCCTCTAGAACCCATAGATAATAATCTTCCTCCATCTTCTACTATAAAAATCCCTCCTAAATTTGTCCCGCTGATCGCTTTGGGTATTATCGTTCTTATTCTGTCTGTGGCCGCTCTCATCGTTACTTCCAAAAGAAAATCAGACAATCATTATCCAGCTCCTACTCCCACTATTGAAATACCAATATCTTCTGAAACTCCCAATGATTCTTTAATTCCCACTATTTTTCAAGCAGATTTCAAAGAAATTGACGCTTCACTCAATTACTCTCCCAATTTACCACCACCGGAAATCGATACCAGTGTCGGTCTTTAATTTTTTCGTGAGACGTAACTACCGTTTTCAGTATTCACTAGAATTTCTTCTCCTGCCTTAATAAACAGAGGCACTAAAATCTTAGCTCCGGTATCCAAAACCGCATTCTTCATCGCCGACGTGGCAGTATCACCCTTAACCGAATTCTCCGCCTCAATCACAGTACAAACAATGGTTTTTGGTAAAGTCAATCCCACCGGTTGATCTTCGTAAAATTTAATCCGATACAACAAACCTTCTTTTAGATACACCTTATCATCTCCAATTATCTCCGCCGCCACCGAATATTGCTCAAAAGTTCTCGGTTCAATAAACACATAATTACTGCCATCAAAATAAGAATATTCCGCTTCATGAGTTTCCACCAATACCTCTTCTACTTTTTCTCCCGATTTATAGGTATATTCTAAAACTCTACCGGTATATAGATTTTTTAATTTTGTCCGATAAAAAGCCGAACCCTTACCCGGAGAGACAAAAGTGATATCCATCACCATGTGCGGTTCGTCATGAAACAAAATATAAATACCTTTTTTAAATTGTGCTGTACTAATCATTCCCATAAAGGGTATTCTATAACTCCCACCGTCAAAACACAATTCTCAAAAAAAATCCCCGAGCATGCTTTTAGAGGAGCCACCCAGGGATCTAGCTCATAGTATATCAATATAACCCACTCAAATCAAGCACTTATCTAATTAATCCTCTTGCCACTTTCCATATCACCAATAAACTGATTCACCCCTCTGGCCCAAGAGCCATCGGAATGAGGACAGTATTTTTGCATCATCAATTCGGCGGTATTTAAGCCTTTATCAAAATATTGACTCTTTAAGTACTGAGCATAAGACTCCAGCGCCAAATCATAATTTTCAAATTTCAAAGTCCCTTGACTGTGAATCCCATATCCCCAGCAATTATGCGAATCTTCCGGGGCTTTTTTACATAAATTNNTCCACTATTTTTCCTGCATAAGGCACGAGAGGGGATTTATAACGCTTTAGATACCTTTCTACTATTATCGGTCTGGCATCGGCCTCAGCCACAATCTCTCCCTCCATTTTCACCTCTTCTCTATCCTCTAATGTTTCCTCAACACCGATCACCACCGTTTTTAAGTTTCCAAATTTACCACCCATCTCAACCTTTTCTTTAAAACCATCAGTCAACACCCACACTTCCATTACTCCAACCGCCACCAACAATACCCCTAACAGGCTTATAAAAAAAATCCGAGCATGTTTAATAAATCTTTTTTCCATGCAAATCTTTTAATATGCTATCATAGCCAAGTTTATGAATACAAATAGCCAACTCCAGAAAAATAAGGACAATTCTTTCACTTTAGAGCTCGTTTTGGACAAAAATCTGCTCAAGAAAGAATATCAGCACGTTTTAGGCCATTTTCAGACAGAATTTGAACAAAAAGGCTTTCGCAAAGGCAAAGCTCCTCTTGATGTGGTGGAAAAAAATGTTTCCCCCCAAGCCATTTTAGAAGAAGTTTTAAACCATCTTTTACCCACTGCCTATCAACAAGCTCTCAAAGACCATCAACTTCGACCTATCATCGAACCAACCATTAAAATTAAAAACGAAAAACTAAGTCTAGATACTGACTGGCACTTAGAATTAACCAGTTCTGAACTACCTTCTGTTAAAATTTCACCTTCTCTTTACACCGAAAGTAAAAAAATTGACAAAGATAAAACCGATCAATTAGTCGATCTGATTATCAAAAAAACCCAAGTTGAATTACCTCAAGTTTTAATTACTCACGATTTAAACCATCGACTGTCCGGTTTAGTGTCTGAACTGCAACAAGTTAAATTAACTCTCGATGAATATCTTAAAAACAAAAAAACTACTATCACCAAACTCAGAGAAGACATGACTGCTCAAATTAAAAAAGATTGGACCTTAAATTTGGCTATTAACCAAATTGCCATCGACAAAAAACTCACTGTCAGTGATAAAGAATTGGACACAGTTTTTGCTAAAAATCCTGAACTCAAAAAAGATCCCAATTTGGTCTACTTCCTTCTCACCCAACAAAAAGTCTTAGAATTTCTAAAACAGGCATAAATCTGCTATAATTCACCCATGGCAGGTGGACACAACACAACTAAATTCGATCCCAAACAAGCCAAAAGTTTTAAGTGGAATAATAATGAGGTCTTAAAAGATTCTCAGACTGCTTCGGCTCCCAAAAAAATCGGTCTTATTGGTGGCATTTTAGGTCTCAATCAAACTGTCGAAATAAACCATCCCGAAACTGCTCCTCAAAAACCCATTTGGAATCCTGAGTTTCTGGCCACCAACCAAGAAAAACAACTCTTCTCTACTCACGAACATAATCTCAAAGAAACCATTGATTCTCTGCGCCTGGAAATCAAAAAACTTGTCGCTACTACTGAAAATCTAGATGTTGATATTCAAAACATTCCTCTAGAAAGCACCTCTGACGTCTCCGAGTATCAAATTAATTTCTTGGAAAGAATTAAAAACTTTATCATTAATTTCCGTAAAAACATCTCCGAAGCTAGTAATTGGCTAGACTCATTTAATACTAAAAAGAAAAAGAAAAATTATTTCTGGTCCGTGGCTCGCAACAAAAAACAGGGTGGGGAACAATACTTAATGAGTAGTGAACACGGCGCCTCAAGAAGTGTTAATTAATTTGATATAATCCTTTCACGAGTCTATAGCTCAGTTGGTTTAGAGCGCTTCATTGACATTGAAGAGGTCAGAGGTTCAAGTCCTCTTAGACTCACTTTTTCTGCAAAATTCTTAAACTCTCCGTTTCTTTCCATAATGGAAAATGCTCTTCAATAATCGCCACGTCTTCTCTTTTCATATCCATACTCTCTTTTGGTTCCACCATATAATCAAAATCAATATGTTTCATTTCCATAAAGGCCCAAATTGTCGGAGCCACATCAGTCGGCCACTCTCCCAGCATCCATCCTTGTCGATGAGACAATGACAAGGTCACCGGATCACTTTTAACCATGTAAATTATTTTTTTACCGGGAGCTATATTTTCCCTAATCTCCGCAGCATATTTTAGTTTTTCCTGATAAACTACATCCTTAAAAAAATAATCACTAGTCCGATAACCATTATAAATTACCAATAATCCCATCACTAAGGCTAAAATCTTTGATTTATCCCAAATAAATATCAGAGCATAGGCAGCCAGTATTAAAATCGGTACCAAATAAATATCCGCATAGTATTGATGAATTAAATTACCTTCAAAAGCCACATACCAATAAATCGGTATCCCCAAAAGCCACCATAATATCGGCCACATTTTTTTCTCTTTTTTAACCATCACTGTCAATAGTCCCACCCCCACCAAAATAGTAATTACTCTCCCTACCACTTCTCCTGATATATTTTTCCAAATTAAAATCTTTAAATAATTCAAATCAAAAAATTTTTCCCTCCCTGATAATACCCAGTTTTCCCAATCGGCACTAATGCCACTTTTCCAGATCCACCATCGCCATAAAGCATAAATTCCTATCCCCGGCACCAAGATTAATAACCATTGCCACCATTTACTTTTATCCTTCAATAAAAAGTAAATATAAACTGGCAATACAATCAATCCAAAAGGTCTGGTAGCCACACTTAAACCCAAACATATTCCACTCAACAATTTACCTAAATTACTTCTCGTCCTCACTCTTAATATCGCCAAA
>DBPM01000052.1 GCA_002304845.1 Candidatus Shapirobacteria bacterium UBA1420 | reverse complement strand
GTGAGCCAGTCTTGAGGATGATCGGATTGATAAAAGGAGTCTCGAGTGTAAAACCAGGGCGGATGAGGGTGAAAGGGTTTGATAATTTTGTTGACCAGAGGTAAATCATCCAGACCTGTAGACCAGGCAAAAACATTTAACAGATTGGGGAAATAACCACCACTGGGTTGAATGCTTTTATTAGGATTTAAAAGTTGAGCAGTACAACCATGAGCTTCAGGATGAGCGGCCAACCAGTTGAGACTTTGACTAATGGCAGAGTGAAGAATGACGGTATCGGAGTTGAGGAAAAGAAGGTAATTGCCACGAGCGATTTTGATACCTTGATTGTTGGCTTTGGCAAAACCCAGATTTTGGCGATTTAAAATAAGTTGGACATCTTTTTGCTTTTTAAGCATGGAAATCGAGGTATCGGTGGAGGCATTGTCAATGACAATAATTTCATAAGGAATATCTTTGAGGCCCTTGTCCCGACGGATAGATTGGAGACAATCCTGAGTCAGTTTTGAAGTGTTAAAAGAAACGATAATGATGGATAACAGTGGTTGGTTCATGCAAAATTTTGTCGCCAAAATTTTTTATAAAGAAAAATAACAAAAATTATTGCGATTTCAGTGATGAAAAAAGCCAAAAAGCGAGCCGGAATAGAAGTGGGGATAATTTTGGTGTTAATTTTGGCACGATATTCAATATCGTGGTAGAGAAGTTTGTTTTGAATTCTGTTTTCCGGTTTAGTAAAAACATCTTCGGCCCATTCGTAGCCGTTGATAAATAAAGATTCTTTGAAGGGGAGGTGAAATTCTTCTAAATAATAACTTTGCATGGTATCGCGAAAAATGGTTTTGGCGTATTCAGGGGGATAATTCAATCTAATCATAAAAGGACCGGAGTAAAAAGAACGATAAAAGTTCATCACTTCACGACGGGAAAGATTGGTGTAATGGCCGGTAACATTGACCATTTGGACGGTGTCACCCGGTTCTTGGGAACGAACACTACTGTCTAAATCCTTCAGTTGAGGTGTTGGCAACAGCAGGTAAATGACTGCCAAGAGATTAAAAATCAGAAGAGAGATAGTTGAGGCTTTAAACTTCATTATTGAAAAAGCATGGCCCGGCCTAATTTGTAATTAGGGTTTCTCAATTTTCGATCACTGATCTTTTTGGCCGGGACTCCACCCCAGACTTCAAGATCGGGAATATCTTTGGTGACGACAGCACCGGCAGCAACTACGGCTCCCCTGCCGATGGTAACTCCAGGGAGAATAATGGCTCGAGGGCCAATGAAAACATAATCTTTGATAGTGACTGGAGCAAAGGCATTACCAAAATCAGGAGTGTGAATGTTGTGTTCATTGGTATAAATTAAAACATCGGTAGCAATATCCACATGATTGCCGATGGTCAGCCCCCCGCGACCGTCCAAGAAAACTCCATAGCCGATAATGGTGTCATGACCAATAGTCACTCCACTGGGTTTAAAGAAATTAGCCCTCAAATGAATAGTGCTGTTGAAAGGGATTTTGACACCCGAGAGCCAATAAAAGAATTTACGAAGGAGATGGCTGGGAATAAAACCGACAATTCTAAGAATTAATAACCAGAATTCAGCCAAAATAGTTAAAATACGATTAAGGGCTTTTTGGTAAAGCGGTCGCTCCATGACAGAATTATAACCGATTAAAAAGAGAAATTAAGTTTTGAGCGGAATTTTTCCAAGTAAATTTCGAGGCATTATCAAAACCCACTTTAATCAAATGACGACGAGTTTTAGTGTCCAGAATTTTTTCAAAAGCGGAGACTAAAGTAGCTTGTTTATAAGGGTTAATCAACAGAGCGGTATCTTGGAGGACTTCTTTGAGGGGGACAATGGAACTGGCGATGACCGGACATTTTTGGATTTGCGCTTCGATAGCAGGGATACCAAAACCTTCGTAAGTACTGGGTAAAACTAAAGTCCAGGCTTGTTGGTAGAGAGCGTTTTTTTCAACTTCGCTGATATAGTCGGTAAAAATGACTTGAGAGTTTAATTTGAATTTTTCGACAGTTTTGGCAATGTCAGCAAAAAGCCAACCTTTTTTACCGGCAATGACCAATTGAGTGTGGGGATGTTTTTTGAGAAATTGAGCGAAAGCGCTGATTAAAAAGGAATAATTCTTGTTTGGTTTGAGGGTACCCACAGCCAGAAAATATTTTTGCTTAATTTTGAATTTAGATAAGGTGGCTTTTTTATCTTGGGGAGAGACAGCTTTGGGTAAAGAAATACCATTGTAAATGACAGAGATTTTTTTAGCCGGGATTTGATAAGTTTTGATGAGTTCTTTTTTAGTAAACTGAGACACAGCTACAATATGATGAGCGATTTTGAGAGAAGCCTGGGTCCAGTGGGTGAGTTGATAGAGATCTTTTTTAGTAAATTGGTCCTGAAATCTAAGGTAGCCGATATCGTGGATGGTGGGGATTAATTTAATTGAGGAAAATAAGGGTAAATAGTGGCCTGGAGAGAAAAAAAGATCTAGTTTTTCAGGATTTAAGAGTAAGTGAAAACTGAGAGCCATTTTGGTCCACAGAGCCGAGGGTTTGAGGATTTTATAATGCCAGTTTGAACTTTCTTTGGGTAAATCGGCGGCGGGAGGATTTTTAAGGTAAATATAATAGGTATTTTTTTTATCTAAAAGTGAGAGGTTTTGGAGGAGATTGAAAGCATATTGACCACTGCCAACACGATGGGCAACATTGGCTTCATTGCCGTCAATACCAATAATCATGAGTTAATTTTTTCATAAACAGCTAAAGTTTGGGTAGCGGTTTTAGCCCAGGAAAATTGTTGAGCATGTTTTAAAGCTTTTTGAGAGAGGGATTTACGTAAATTGGGGCGGTTGGCTAATTTTTCCATGGCTTGATAGATACTGGTGACGGAGGCGGGATTAACCAAAAGTCCACCCGGACCGGCAACTTCAGGTAGGGAGGAAGTGTTACTGGTTAAAACCGGAACCCCAACTTGCATGGATTTCACCAAAGGCAGACCAAAACCTTCATAGAAGGAAGGATAAGCTAGAAAGAGGGCGGCGGCATGGAGAGGGACCATATCTTTTTCCGGGATATAGCCCAGAATTTTGATTTTAGAATTTTTAAGATGAAGAATATCCTTGCCCCAACCGTATTTGCCACTGATGGCCAATTCCAATTTAGAACCGGGAAAACGACGACTGAAACGGTTAAAGGCGGCAATCAGATTTTTAAGATTTTTCCGGGGTTCTCGGGTGCCTTGGGAGAGGATATAACGGTCAAGGCCATATTGTTTTTCAATCAGAGCAATCTTTGCCTCTCGTTTTTTTTGGGGCAGTTTTTGAAATTGAGCGTATTTATCTTCGGCGGCTTCAAAAATAACAGTACATTTATCTTCCGGAATTTGAGGGAAAATTTTAAGTAAATCTTGTTTGGTATTGGTAGAAACGCAAATAAAATGATGGCATTTTTTAACGGCCCAGTACATTTTATTTGAGTGAGTAGAGACTATTTTAGAATGAAGCCAATAGGGATATAAAAAAGGAGTGAGATCGTGAACGGTGGTTAAAGTTTTGGCTCGCAGGGTGGGTGGTTGAGTCCAATCGGAAGTATGGAAAACATCGCATGTACCGATAAAAAGTTCGATGGGTAAAATTCGTAGTCGGTTCCAAGCCAGAGCTAAAAAGCTAATCGGTAGACGGAATTGGTAAAGTTTAACGTTGGGGTATTTGGTTAATTTTTCAATTTCCGGAGGAATAGGGAGACGAAAAGAAGAGAAAAATAATTTGTAAGAATTAACACGATCTTTTTTAAGCAGATTTCGAATTAGATTGATGGTGTAGTTGCTGACACCGGTCCCGTAAACTACAGAACAAAGGTCAATGCCAATAATCATAAATGTAGGTCAATTTTATCATCTATTTGCAGTTTCAGTTCTTGGGCGCGGTGGGCATTGAGTTCAATGACATATTTGGAGGGACGGGAGCCGGTATATTTTTTCAATTGAGAATCGGCAGTGTTGCTTTCAGGTTGAGCGGTGAAAATATCGGAAATCTGCTGGTTTTGGTCAATAAAAATCATATCCAGAGGAATGAGAGTATCTTTCATCCAAAAACTTTGATGAGCTAAAAAAGGAAAGATAAAGAGCATGCCACAATTGGGACAGAGTTGACGACGATTACTTAAACCTTTAGCCAGTAGATAGGGAGTATCAGCAATTTCCAGGGTGAATTCTTGACCGGCAATTGTTTGTTTAATAGTTTTTAGGGCGGTGGGACGGGTGAAATGGCGATAGAGATAAGTAGATAAGTAGATAAGTAGTAAAAACAGGATAATCAGGCAAAGATTTTTTGGCATAGTTTCTCCCCTATTTTATCCCAAGTATAGTGTTTTCTTAGATAATTAGATGAGTAGATAAGTAGATCAGTAGAAAGATATTTAGGCAGAGAAAGGATTTTTTGAGCCAAATCTTGGGGGTTGTCTTTTTGGAAAATCAAGCCGCCACGGGTATTTTTAATAATTTCTATGGAGGCGGGAATGTTGGCGGCGATAACCGGTTTGCCTCGGGCCAGGGCTTCGATTAAAACCAGACCAAAACTTTCTTGAGTAGAGGGAGAAACGAGAACATCGGAACGGTCAATTAAAGTTGACAAATAATTATCCGGAAAACTAGTGATGAGTTTAAGACGTTTTTTGACAGAATTTGGCAGAGAATTAATCAATTTTTTAATTTCGGGAAAATAAAGAGTTTTTTGACCAGCCAAAGTCAGTTGGTAATTTTCGGGTAAGTGGCAAAAAGCCTTTATGAGAGTAGTGATGCCTTTGTGAGCAGCAAAAGAACCGATAAAGAGAAGACGAGTAGATGAGTGGTGAGAAGAACTAGTAGAGGGATTTTTTTTGATAAAAGAGCTGTCAACACCATTACCCAGAAGGAGGAGTTTGGACTTGGGGATACGGAATTTTTGGTGAAAATAATCAGTTTCATGTTGGGTCAGAGTCCAGATAAAATCAGCTGATTTGAGAGTATTCTTCAGAAGAGGAGTGTGAAAATCAGGATCGTCGGGGTGAAAAGAAGCGTTTATTAGTACTTTAGGACTATAGAGCTTTAGAACTTTAGAGAGAAAGCGGATTAGGCGGGCGTAAGGAGTCATGAGAGTGGGGAGAGGCCCGGCGAGAATAAAATCAGGCTTAAAACGGAGACTAGAAACTAGAAACAAGAAACTAGATTTTAGGGAAAAGATGGGGCCTTTGGCCAGAGTTTTAAAGTTGGGGCAGAATCGGCCCAAAAATTTAAAAGGACGGTGGGTCCAGGTAACGACAGGTAGAGCTAAAACATTTTTTTGAGGATGAGTAATTTTTTTATACTTTTTGGTAAAGTCGTCGGTAGAAGAGGCATCAGTAGTGATAACCATAATCTCATGCCCTTGGGAGTGGAGATACTCCCCCATCTTAAAAATAACCTTGGAACCACCATCAACGGCCGGGGGGTAAATATGGGTCAGTAGTAAAAATCTAGCCATTTTAGGTATAGTATAGTCAAAGAAATAAAAATAATGAAAAAAATCTTAAATTTTAAAATTTTACAGTTTTTATTTTCAGGACTGTTGATTTATTGGGCCTTTAGAAAGGTGGATGTGGGGGGATTGTTACAGGAAATGTCTCGAGTGGAATGGTGGTGGGTAGTAATTTTACTGGGATATATGGCAATATCGGTGTTGATTGGGGGTTGGCGTTGGGCGATTTTAGTTTTAGGAAAACCCAAACTCAGGCAAATTTTAGATTTTGCCAAGGCGGCCTATGCGGGAGCTTTTTTTGCCCTTTTCTTCCCAACAGCTTTGGGTGGGGATTTAGTGAAGTGGACCACTTTGATTAAAAAATATCCGGAAATTTCGAAAATGAAATTGGCCAGTTCAACCTTGATAGACAGAATTGTGGGCTTCAGCGCTTTTGTGACCATGGCAATCAGTTCTTTATTGTTGGGTAAAATTTTGAAATACAATTTTCCGGCTTATTTAATGTGGTTGTTTTTAGGACTGGGTGGAGTGACCATAATTTTTTATGTAATTGTTTTTCGGGTGGATTTTGAAAAATTATTGGCCAAGTATCAGTTTTTAAACAAGATGGTGGAAGTGATGGATATGTTAAAAAAGAGTCATCAGGATAGAATTTTAAGGTGTTATGGAATATCGCTGATGGCTCAACTGTTTTGGCTGTGTCAAGTGTGGTTGGTGGGCCAGGCTTTGGGAGTGATGATGAACTTTATGGATATATTAATTTTTATGCCGGTAATATCGTTAATTTTAACTTTGCCGATTTCTTGGGCCGGTTTTGGAATGAGAGAAAACTTATTTGTCTATTTCTTTTCGACGGTGGGTTATCAACCGGAACAAATGCTGTTAGTATCAACTTTCCTGGGAACTTTGGGAGTATTGAACGCTCTTTTAGGTGGTCTTTTATTGATATTTTAGATTTTAAGATAAAGTGTGGTCTCTAAACCTTGAGCGATTTTTTTCAATAGAGAGATAGAAGGATTGGCATTCATGGATTCGAGACGACTGATGACTGCTTGGGTAGTTTGAGATTTTTTGGCTAAATCTCTTTGGGACATTTTTTTACGAAGACGTTTTTCAATAATTTGACGTGCCAAAAGATACTCAGGCTCTGATTCTTGCCAAGCCTTTTTGAATTTGGGATCTTTTAAAGACTGATTAAGATGTTGTCTAAATGTAGGTAATTTTTTAATATCAATCATACTTTTATGATATCTTAAAAGATATCACTTGTCAATAATTTGATGATAACGGTTTAAAGCGATTTCAATTTCTTTGGATGGAGTTTTTTGTGATTTTTTGAAAAATGCATGCAAAATAATAATGTCATTATCAATGACGGTAGCATAAATAATGCGAATATTATCCTGACCTAAAATACGAATCTCCCAAAGTGGAGTATGAGTAATCTTACGAATATGAGGCTGAATTGAAGAGAGTCCGTATTCTTCCAGATTCGAAAATATTCTAAAAATTTTAGCTTTTTGTTTGGGATTGAGAGAATCAATCCAATATCTGGGTGTTTGTTTGAGGGAAAGAGTGGGGCTTTGAAAGTAAATGACTTTATTCATGTAATGATTATTACATAAAAAAATAATGAGAAAGTGTTAAACTCTTGAAGTTATCTATTGACTGCTTATCTAATTATCTAAAAAATGATTTTAATTGTCGGTGGGGCCGGGTACATCGGCTCACATGTAAACAAACTGTTAAATAAAAATGGCTATGAAACAGTCGTTTTTGATAATTTAGAAAAAGGTCACCGGGAAGCGGTCAAATGGGGTACATTGGAAGTTGGTGATTTGGGTAATATTGAAGAGATTGAAGCAGTTTTTAATAAATATCCAATTGAAGCGGTTTTTGATTTTGCTTCTTATATCGAGGTGGGTGAATCAGTTAAGGATCCGGAAAAATATTATCTGAACAACGTCAAAAATACTTTGAATTTGTTGTCAGTAATGAGAAAACATAATGTCAATAAAATTATTTTTTCCTCAACAGCGGCGGTCTTTGGCATGCCGGAACGAGTGCCTATCAGCGAGGACGACGCGAAACAACCTATTAATCCCTATGGTAAGACTAAATTAATGGTGGAAAATATTTTCAAGGATTATGATGCCGCCTATGGGTTAAGATTTGTGGCTTTCAGATACTTTAATGCTTGTGGAGCGGACAAGGATGGAGAAATCGGTGAATGGCATGAGCCAGAAAGTCATCTAATTCCCATACTTTTGGAAGTGGCTCAAGGTAAAAGAGAATTTTTTCAATTAAACGGGACGGATTATGCCACCGAGGATGGAACCTGCATCAGAGACTATGTCCATGTGGAAGATTTGGCTCAAGCGCATCTATTGGGATTAAAACATCTGCTGGATGGTGGTGAGAGTAAATTTTATAATCTGGGTTCAGGCAAGGGTTACTCCAACAAACAAGTTATGGAGACGGCCAAAGAAGTCACCGGAGTTGATTTTAAGGTGGTTTATGGTCCTCGACGTGAAGGTGATCCGGATAAATTATTAGCCAGTTCGGAAAAAATAAAACAGGAATTGGGTTGGGAACCTAAATATACCGACTTAAAAGAAATAATTCAGACTGCTTGGAATTGGCAGCAAAAGAAAGCTTAAATGTTATATAATTAATCCTGATGACCTTAAGAGATAGGTTTAGGCTGACTTATGTCAATTTGCCATTACCTGAAAGGGATAAAGTGGCGGTAGTGGTTGATGATAATGAGATGAATTGGCATGTATTGAGAATAGAAGTAGAAAATGGCACTGAAATTTCAAAAAAAGCTTTAAAGATATTAGATGAATTAAATTTATTAAAAACTGAAAAATAATGAAAAAAGGAAATCAAAATCTGAAGAAGATAATTATTGCTAGACTTAGGAATATGCCGGATAATCTGGAGTTATCGATAGGAGGAAAAGGTCCTTTTAATAAAGATTTTTTAATCGAAAGTGTGGAGGCTGATTCAGAAATAGGTAAGCAAATAGTTGATATCCAATGGAAATACATGCAAGACATGGTTAGCGGAAAACTGTACCAGAATTTATTATGATAATTTTTACTAGACCGGATCATGATGTTTTAACGAATTATTTAAAGTGTTGGAGTGAAGATTTGGTAGTTCAGGCGAAGAAATTGGGTGTAGCCGTAGTGGATTTGTGGGGTAAAAAAGCCAATAGAGATTCATTTATTAGTTATTTTAAAAGTGGTACCAGCAAGAATCTGATATTTTTTAACGGTCATGGAAATGAAGATGTTGTAGGCGGATTTAATGATGAATGTCTATTAAGCAAAAATGATTTAAAACCTAAGATTAAGGTGGTGGTGGTTTATGCTCGAAGTTGTCGAGTAGGAATCAATTTAGGTAGAGATATGGTTAAAGCTGGAATTAAGGCTTTTATCGGATATACTGGGGATTTTTTAGTTTACAGAGACACTTCTTTTACAAACAGACCTTTAAAAGATGATTTAGCTAAGAAGTTTATTGCTCCTTCTAATTATCTAGTGAGTCAATTGTTAAAAAAGAAAAGTGTTGGTGAAGCCGATAAAAGATCAAAAGAAATGATGAGGAAAGAAATTTTAAGTTTAATTTCTTCTGGAAGTGAGCATGATGCAGACACGGCGGCATATCTGTATAGTAATTTGAATAACCAAGTGCTTTATGGTGATATGGAAGTTAAAATTTTAGACAATTAATGAAAAAAATAACAGTAATTGGTACTGGTTATGTGGGTTTAGTAACCGGGGCTTGTTTGGCCGATGTCGGTCATCAAGTGATTTGTGTTGATATTGATAAGGAAAAGATTAAAAAGTTAAAAAAAGGGATTATCCCGATTTATGAGCCGGGATTGGAGGAAATTGTCAAGAAGAATTTTAAGTCGGGTAATTTACAATTTACCACTGACACCAAAAGTGCCGTTGAAG
>DBPM01000039.1:3597-28709 GCA_002304845.1 Candidatus Shapirobacteria bacterium UBA1420 | reverse complement strand
GGGACAACTGGAAAAACATAATTTGTTGGCTTTGAATGGAGCCAAGCCGATTTTGGTCTTGGATGTTTGGGAACATGCCTATTATTTGGATTATCTGAATGATCGTAAAAAATATGTCGAAGAATGGTGGCAAATAGTTAATTGGGATGATGTAGAAAAAAGATTAAGTTGAGCCGCCTTCGCCCCGCCGGGGCGGGACTTCGGCGTGCTAAACTGGAGTGATGTCGACAAGAGACCGGCACAAGACAGCCTGGAAGGGCGAGGTCGGTAAGTGGTATAAAAAATTAGTTGGAAAAACCGGTAGTTTTTATCATCGGGAAGTGATTTTACCGGGAGTATTAAGGCTGTTGGATCTCAAAAAAGAGGAAAAGCTGTTGGAGTTGGCTTGTGGTCAAGGGATTTTAGGCAGACAGGTGAAAAATGAATACTTGGGGATGGATTTGTCACCAGAATTGATAGCAGAGGCCAAGAGATTGGATAAAGATCCGAAACATTATTATTGGGTGGGTGATGTCAGTAGAGAGATAAAACTTAATAAAATTTATGACAAGGGAGCGATGATTTTGGCATTGCAAAATATTAAAAAGCCTTTTGGAGTTATCAGAAATTTTTCTAAATATTTGAAGAATGGTAGTAGTTTAGTTTTAGTAATCAATCACCCGGCTTTCAGAATTCCCAAACACAGTGATTGGATGGTCAAAGATGGAAAACAATGGCGGATGGAATCGATATATATAAGCCATAAAGAAATTGAAATTGAGAGCAGTCCTTTTGATAAAAAAAATAATCAAAAATCCTTTAGTTATCATTGGTCGATATCGGCGATATCAGAAATGCTTTTGGATAATGGTTTTGTTATCAAAAAAATTGAGGAATGGATTTCTCCCAAGAAATCAGAGGGGAAAATGGCTAAAATAGAAGATGAAGGGAGAAAGGAGTTTCCTCTCTTCATGGCTATTAAAGCAATAAAATATGAATGAAAAATTTTTGGTAAATTCGGCAATCATCGTGAGTCTGATAGCCTTGGTGGCTTTTTTGGTGATAAACAGTCAAACAGAATTGAGGAAAAATAAAAAATGCCAACAGGAACGGATAATACCCATATCGGAAAAATATTTTACTTGGGAAGGGATAAATGAATTGATTGGTAAGGGTGAATATCAACCGAAGTGTTTGTAGGTCTTGAGAATAATAATTTAGCATGGTTTGTGATATTATTAGACACATTTTAATTTATTTTAATATATTAAAAACATGAGAAATAAGGAATTACTTGGTGCTGTTAATCCTGAATCAACACTAGCTTTAAGCCCAGAACAAAGGCAAATTGACGAAGTACTCTTGTCAGGCTTAAAAAGAGAACAGCGGTTCTTATACTTATTGAGAAATGATTATCCTTTGTTATCAGATGATTTACAACCAGTTTTTTTGAAAAACTTAGACAATATTGGGGGTATATTAAAAACAGAATTTAATATTTTAAAGAAGTTGTCAGCAAGATACAATGAAAATGAAAAACTATTTTTTGTATATAGTTTTGCAAAGAGTGGTGATAAAGAGGCGTTGGATGCATATGAGTTGAGGCATGGACAAGTGGTCAATAACGATTTATCAAAGTTGGTGAATGTTTGCAGGTTTGAAGTCGAGTCAAAACGTGTGATTAGTAGTAATAACCCTAATTTACCTCACTTAACAGAGGGTGAAGAAAGGTTTGCAGAAAAGGTGTCAGAAACAGTTTTAGACGATTTTCCAAGTTATTTAGTAAAAACTTGGTTAAAAAAACTAAAAATTGGTAAACAAATGGAAGATTGTGATTATTATGGTGTATGGCGGTATATAGATATACCTTTACCTGCTTATAACACGGGTTTTAAAATCCAGTTTATGGACATGAAAACACTAAACAAAATGGTAGATAAGTTTTTGAAATCGATTCCTAGAAAATGCAAAATGAAAACTGGTTTTGATCCTCGTAGTAATAATCAGACCACTACTTTAGGGATGAATGAGTATAAAAAAATTTATGAAGAGATGTTTAGGGACTTGCGAAAGTGTGCTCGAGTGTTGCAAAGATTTGGTTTAAATGAAAAAGTGGAGGATTTTTACAAAAGACATAGAGTCTAAGTTTTAAAATGAGTAGGGGTGTGCTGGCCGGCGCCTGAAAACAAAAATGGCCACAGGAACGGATAATACCCATATCGGAAAAATATTTTACTTGGGAAGGGATAAATGAATTGATTGGTAAGGGTGAATATCAACCGCAGTGTCTTTAAGGCATCAAGGCCGGCTGGGAGTTGAAGTTGATTTCGATGGGAAACAATTCAAGAGATTCTAATTTGTCTTTGGAGAGTTGAAGTCGGGCGATTTGAGAATGGGAAGTTTCGTAAGACCAGGATTGATCAAAAACAAAATTACCAAAGGAGTAAAAAAGAGGTTTATCCCGATAAATTTCATAATCCTGCCAGACGTGAGGGTGATGACCGTGAATGATATCAGCACCAGCGTCAATTAATTGTTGGGCTAAATTAACCCGCCAGGTTTCGGCGGCCGGCAAGTACTCATTACCCCAGTGAATCGAAACAATGAGCCAGTCAACCTGAGGATCATATTTTTGAACATCATTTAATAGAATTTGAGGATCCAGCTTGGGATTGGAAATAAAATCATAACCTAAAAAGCCAAAACGAATACCGTTGACTTCTTTGGTGGCAAAGTCAGGAAAGTAAGTCAAATTAAAATCGGTTAAAAATTTTTTGGTTTGCAGATAACCTTCCTGTCCATAGTTAAAAATATGATTGTTGGCGAGATTAAAAACAAATTTATTTTCCTGAAGATAGGGTAAAAATCTTTCATCACCACAAAAAGTGAAAGTACCGGTTTTACCTTCGGGACAATTGGAAATAATGGGACTTTCCAGATTGGCGACGTTAAAATCATGGAACTGAAGCCAAGAAGAAATTTTTTCAAAAGACCAATTAAAATTATTTTTATGGCGGGCAGTCGAGGTGATATGGCGACCCAGACCTAAATCGCCAACTAAACCTATAGAAACTACGGGAGTGGGGGTCGGGGTGGCTGTGGGAGTGGATGTGGGTTGGACAGTCGAATTAGATGAGGGAGTTATTTTTTTGGAGAACAGGATAGAATATAACAGACCAGATATGAATAAAAAGATAATAACGATTAAAATAGCGGTACTCCTCTGCGGAGCTTTGTTTTTGAGTGCTTGTAATGAGGGTAAAGCGGGTTTAGAAATATCGACCATACCAACAGCTCAAGTATACATTAATGGCCGGCAAGCAGGCGAAAGTAAGTATAAAAATTTGAATTTAACGCCCGGAGAAATTGATTTGAAACTAGTGGCTTCTCCTGATCAAATTTGGGAGCGAAAAATCCGTCTGGAAAATAATGTGACTTCGGTGATTGGATGGAATTTTGATGAAGACAGTGGTTATGTTCTGTCCATGGAAAAAAGCGGTCAAGCTGGCAGTATTTTGGTGAGTTCCAGTCCGGGAGGAGCGATTATTTCGGTGGATAATGAGATTAAAAATACGACGCCGGCTAAGATTGAAAAAATCGAGGCGGGTGACAGAAAATTAGCCATCAGTTTTCCGGGCTACAAACAATTAAATCTGATGGTAAGGACAGTGGAAGGTTACCAGATGTTGATTGATGCCAAACTGGGGGTGGATAAAAGGCAAATGGAGGCATTACCAACTGTAGCGCCCATAGAAATTAAAAAAGAAATGGTCAAAATACTCTCAACCGGAACGGGCTGGTTAAGAGTCAGGGAAACGCCCAGTGAAGCCGGACGAGAAATAGGCAAGGTAGACACTGGAGAAAAAATGGAGCTTTTGGGAGAGGAAGGGACTTGGTATCATGTGGTCTTTGGAGAACATCAAGGCTTTATTGCGAAGCGTTACGCCGAAAAAATCGTAGAGTGAGGCTAAAAAAGAGAATGGCGATACCTAAGAAGGTATAAAATTTTTGTTGACTATTCAGAAAGAGAGAGAGAATACCGAGAGAAAGACTAAGAAACCAATAAAAGAGAGAAATACGACGGCGACCCCAACCTCGTTTAAGTAAGTGGTGATGAAGATGATTGCCGTCGGACATTAAAGGCGGGCGTTTATGCCAAAGTCGATAAGCAATCACAAAGATAGCATCAAGCATGGGTACAGCCAGTAAAAAAATTAGGGTGGCTAATTTGGCCCCGGAGAGAATAGACAGAACCGCTAACATAAAACCAGCCAGACTTTTACCGCTATAACCTGGCATAATTTTTTGAGGATAAAAGTTCCAGGGCAGGAAGCCTAAATAGGCCCCGGAAACAATGAAGGCTAAAATAATTACCGGCCATTGGGTGGCATCGGTCGAATAGCGGAGAGCCAGAATACCGATAAAGAAAGCTGAGATGGCTACAAAACCGGGTAGTTGACCTTCGACTCCAGCCGACCAACCGACAAAATTCATACACCACATAATCCAAAAAACAGCCACAATATCAGCCAAGACCCAAATACTGTGAGGACCGAAAAAATTAAAATGAATTTGAGGTTGGGAAAGATCGATGATACCTCCAAAAGGATTTGAAACATAGGCAATACCGATGCCAGACGCCACCACAATTAAAGCTGAAAGAAAATTGGTAAATAAACGAAATTTGGGGCTAATGTCTTTAACGTCATCAACTAAACCAACGACGAGGGCTAAAGCTGCCGCCAAGAGAATACCTAAAAGATGTTTATCCAGAGGCAAAAAGATGAGCGAGGTAACCAAAATACTGATAAAAATCGGTAAACCACCTCCTCGAGGCACAATGGTAGTGGCGGTGGCGTTACCGCTTTTCTTTTGCTTGAGACGAGGGTTCTCGAGCCATTTATGGGAGGTAAAAAACTTGATAACAGGAGGATGTAAAGAATAACTAATGATGGCGGAAATAAAGATAATTAAAAAGAGATGGAGGGGGTCAATCATAGTGATAAGGAAATGATTTGGGCCACAGCAATAACTGAAAAAAGGGCGATAATAGGGGTAAAAATGACTAAAATTTTAGCCACGAAGTCTTTTTTAGGACGATAATAAAAAGCTAGAGAATAATTTAAAATAATAGTCAGAAGTGTAAAAATGGGCAAAATAAAAATGGAAGAGGTAGAGGCGAGCCAGGAAGCACCCCAAGGACGAGAAAAATAGAGGGGAATTTGAGGTGGTAAATTTTTATAAAACCAAAGAATTAAAACGATTTGAAAAACAAGTAAGACGAAGGAAAGTCTTAAAATAGGATAGTTGAAAGGTTCTTGCCAAAATTTACCGAGACGATCAAAAAAGAGTGAAATATTTTTCAGCATTAAGGTGATTGATTATAACGGTAAATAGAGGCAGTACCAATTTGGTCGACTAGATGATAATAGCGATTGATAAAAGTATCTAATTGGGGAAAAGGCCGGGAGGGTTGAGGATAATAAACAATAACAGCCGGAGTCTGAGCTTTAAGTTGAGACATAGTTAAATCGTGACCCTGGAAATCGACAATATGATAAGCCACTAAATATTTAGTGGCGGGCAAACGCTGACTTAAGGGATAGAGATAGGCATCGTCACCCCAGATAAACAAGGTATCCTGTGGGGTGGATAGTGCTCGAACACGATTGGCTATGTGGTAAAAATCTGGAACCCTATCGCCAAAAAAACGGCGATAATCATCGCGAGATCGGAGATGAAGAACATGATTGTAAAAATTTTGATAATAGGAAAAGACAGGATAAAAATAAAATTTAAAATGAAACAGAGAATAAATGAGAATAACAACAGCTAAGAGTGAAGGTAATAAATACTTGGAAAAATAAAAAACCAATAAACAAAAAGGGGGTAAAATCTGAATCAGATAATGAGGATAGGGACGTCCCGGTAACAGGACACCCATCAGAGCGGCAAAAAACCAGGCAAATAGAAATAAAAACTGTCGAGAAATTTTTTGACGACGATATAAGATATAAGCAAAAAGCCAAAGCAACAGCATGACCACTCCCCTAGTAATCAGACCTCCGGAAGTAGCTGAAGCTTGATGAGTGCCGGTACTCCACGAAGAGAGATAACCAAAGTTTTGCAGTAATGAAGACACTAAAAAAGGTTGGAGGGCCCCTTGTTTCCAAAAATAAATCAGATATAAAAGGATGGGTAAGAAAAAGCCCAGAGTAAAAAGAAAGAGATTTTTGAGTTTGACTAAAAATTTATCTTTAAAAAAAACAAAAATCCAGAGAAAAAAGAAAGCAAATTCGATGGCCACAGGAACTTTGATAGTGAAGGCAAAACCGAGTAAGAAACCAGAAACAAGAAACCTGCCTGCCGGCAGGCAGGCGAGACAAGAAACAAGAGGTGTAGAGAGAAGAAGATAGACAGCGGCGATGGTGGGTAAAAGCATAAAAATTTCGGCATTGGCAATATTGCCCTCAAATAAGGGAATAGAAGTAAGGATTAAAAAGAGTAGGGTCGCTAATTTGGCCGGTTTTTTTTCGAAAAATTTTAGAGCCAGGCGATAAAAGAAATAAATAGTAGGTATCATCCAAAGTAAGAGTAAAAGACGAAAGCCCAAAACGGTTTGCGATAAAGCAGCCAAGTAATAAAGTGTAGGAGGTTTGTTATCGTGAATTTGAGAATAAAGTGTCAAGCCACTGCGAATTCCTTGACCTAAGGCCAGATAAATGCCCTCATCACCGTACCAATAAGGTTCAAAAAGAGAAGGGAGACGTAAGAAGAAAAAGAGAATCAGTGACCACAACATTAAGCTATTTTACACTGTTTGGAGTAGAAGCACCCTTAGCAGTGGTTTTGTATTCCAGGCGCTTGCCTAAGAGAAGACGGGTATGAGAATAAAGTCCAGGTAAAACTGAGAGGGCCAAAGTGGCCACCGGCATGAGAGGCCACTGGAGCATGTTTTTAATAAAATTCCAAGTACCTTTTTGCTGATCTTTAGGTCTAAGTTTCCAATCAAGGACAATTAGGACAAATAAAGGAATCAGACAGAGAGTCAGAATCAGATTGGAAACTCGAGGTAAATTGTAGCCGAGAGCAGTATTAAAAAACTTGGGATTTAAGATAACTGGTAAAGAAGTTCCCAGAGTGAGAATGAACCAATTACTGGACCAAATAAAATGGGTTTGAATCAATTTGTAAATACGGAGGAGACGACTCAATAAAGGAATTTCCGGGTGCAGGCGAGCTTGTTCGATGGCATAGGGAATATCAGTGGCACCCCAAGCATGACGAACACATTGATCATAACGGTTTTTAAGAGCAGAAAAATAATTTTTACCGTCAGGAGCGTCAACTACAGTCGGAAGAAAAATAGGTGAAACTGAGGTACGACCACCGCTACTGAAAAAGGTTTGTAAAAAAATATGCCAATCTTCGGGGATCATGTCAGGATCCCAATAACCGGCGGATTTGATTAATTTATAAGAGGAGGAATAGCAAGAATAATTAAAAAAGAGACCATCGGGCTCCTGAATATTAGCAATATGGATAACATTGCCCATGGTACCAATGATACGGATGGGAGCCGGGACACTATTGATATTATGATGCCAAAAAATAGGTGATTGCCAAAATTTAAGATAACGATCGGGACTGGAGGCAAAGTAATAAGTCAGGGCGGAAAAATATTTAGGATTAAAAATGGTATCCACGTCGCAGGAGGTTAAAGTACAGTGTTCAATTTTTAAGCGACGAGATGCCGGTACTTTAGGACCAAAAAAGTGTTTTTCAAAATAACGGGCGGCCCAAGCTTCATTGGTATGTTTACCTGCAATTTCCCCGGGAATATTGGCTGGGTGCTCGGTAAAGGTGAGAGAGCCAAAGGTGTGGGCATATTTATTTTGAAAATAGTCAATGGTAGCTTGATTATTTTCGGCTCCGGCTCTTTCTTCTTGAGCTAAAACAACGTGAATCTTTTGAAGATCAATATCAATTTGAGCAGCTAAAGAGGAAAAGGCCATTTCAATTACTTGAGGCGGTTCTTTGTAAGAAGAAATAATAATGACGTGGTTAATGTCTCGATACTTGAGCCAGTCAGCCCGAAAATCATCATTGAAGCGAGACAACCAATTGGTAGCGGTAGCAGACTTAATTTTACGATAACCCATCAGAGCTAAAATGGCAGCTTTAAAGGATTGAAAAAGCCAATAAACCAAGAAAGCGAAAACGAAATAGGCTACAGCTTTGGGAACAACAAAGGAACCCCAAATAGGAAAAAGAATCACAAACCAGGCAAAAAGCCCGGGAATCATTTCATAAAAACGATAGCGTTTGCTGTTTTTGTTCATGAAGACTGAAGTATATTATATCAAGAAGGAGTTAAAATAGATGGAAATGGGACTAAAAAGAGCAATTGACGAAACTAGAAAATATGCTCTTAAATATGGACAAAAACTTAATAAACAACAAATATTTGAGAGATTAATATCACCACAAGTATTTTCTAAACAGGAAATTTTAGATCAATTTCAGAAAAAGTCAGTCAATTATCAATATGAGAACAATGACTGGCAAGGAAAAATGAGAAAGGCTCAAAAGCTGACGCAAGAACATTTATCAAAAATGAAAGGAATTTTAATGGTGGGAGTCACGGGGAGTGTGGCGGCAGAATGGGCTAAAAAAAGCAGTGATATTGATTTGTTAATAGTCACTCAAAGTCATCAACTGTGGTGGTGGCGATTGTATTTGCGAATTTATGTGTGGTGGCATCAAATCCCCCACCGAAAATTTAGAAAAAAAGAAAAAGCCAATGAATTTTGTTTTAATCTGTGGTTGTCAGAAAATAATTTAAAAATACCAACTGATAAAGAAAATTTAAAAAATGCGACTGACTTGATAATGATGAAGGTGATTTTAAATAGGGAAAAGACTTATGAAAAATTTTTAAGAGAAAATGCCTGGGTTAAAAAATTTTTAGCTACCGGTTATGATTTTAAAATCAAAAGTAATCCTTTAAAAGCACACTTAGACGGAAAAAAAAGTCATGTTTGGGTTAAAATGGTTAATCTGCTTTTGTTTACAAGCCAGTATGTTTACATGTGTCTGCGGTCACAAAAATTAGTTAAAAATGTAAACTTAACACAAGCATTTTTTCACAATGAAAATTAAATTCAAAGAAAGTCTGATTGTGATTGCAGGACTGATTTTAGGGCTGATGATTTTGATGGTGTCGCTGATGAGAGCAACTTTAGATAAAGTAATTAACGAAGCTAGAGCCGGTCAGTTTAGAGATGTGCCGATGTTGGTTGAAGGAAAGGAAATATATAAACTGCCTTATGGTGGGAAATTACCCGGAGAACGATTTTATTTTCTAAAAAAAATCAGAAACTGGAGCTGGGAAATACTGTCAAGAAAAGAAAAAAACAAAATCGAGCTAAGCTTAATTTTGGCAGATAAGAAAATGTCAGAAGCTTGGGCATTATTAAAAAAGGGATACAAACAAGAGGCATTTACAACTGGTGATGAAGCGGTGGATAAATTAAAATACGCTTACCAGTTGCTAACGGAATCAGAAGTAGATCAAGAGAGTCAAGAAATGTTTCAAGAGAAAATTATAGAAAAACAGGAAGTGTATAAAGACATTTTGGAAAGCTGGAAAAAACAATGAAAAAAAATAAGAAGCAAAATAAAAAAAAGAAGAAGATGGGTAAGTCTTGGAAAATTATTTTAGGGGTGATAATAGCGATAACAGTATTAGGAGTAGTGATTATTTTTCGGGATATACCTAATCCTAAAAAACTAAGTTCTGGTGACTATCCGGAATCAAGTAAGATTTTTGATCGCAGTGGTGAATTGTTATACGAAATGTATGCGGAAAAACAGCGAACTACAATCCCCTTAGCTGACATACCGGAAAAAATGATTCAGGCGACTTTGGCTATAGAAGATGCGAATTTTTATAAACATATTGGTTTTGATATTAAAGGAATTATCAGGGGCTTATATCGAACAGTGTTTCAAAAAAGACTGCAAGGTGGTTCAACTTTGACCCAACAACTGGTAAAAAATGCTCTACTGACTCCGGAAAGAACTTTTAAAAGGAAAATTAAAGAGGCGGTTTTAACGATTGCTACGGAAATTTTATATAGTAAAGATCAAATTTTGGAAATGTATTTTAATCAGACTCCTTATGGGGGCACCATGTGGGGAGTGGAGGCAGCGGCGAAAGGAATTTTTGGTAAAGAAGTGAAAAATTTAAGTTTGGCCGAAGCGGCACTGTTAGCCGGATTGCCGGCTTCCCCGACTCGATATTCACCTTTTGCTCACCCTGATGCCGCCAAAGCCAGGCAGGAATTGGTACTGAGTCGAATGTGGGAATTAAAATATATTTCCGAAGAGGAATATAATCAAGCCAAAGAGGAAACTTTAAACTACACCTTAAATAAAAATGTAATTAAGGCACCGCATTTTGTCTTTTATGTTAAAGAACAATTATTGGAAAAATACGGAATACAAGAGGTACATGAAGGAGGATTAAAGGTCTGGACTAGTTTAGATTTGGATATCCAAAATTATGCTCAAGAGGAGGTGAAAAATGAAATCGAGAGCTTAAAGAAAGCCAGAGTGAGTAATGGGGCCGCACTGATAACTGATACAAAAACCGGGGAAATTTTAGCAATGGTGGGATCAAGAGACTATTTTGATACGGAAATTGATGGGAAATATAATGTCACCACCGCTCTAAGACAGCCGGGTTCTTCAATTAAACCCTTAAATTATGCTGTAGGTTTGGATACTGGCAAGGTAACCGCAGCATCAATTTTTCATGACTCGCCCAGTTGTTTTAAAGTGGCGGGACAAAAGCCTTATTGTCCAACAAATTACGGTTATTCTTATTATGGTACCCAAAGCTTGAGAAACTCTCTGGCCAATTCTTTGAATATTGCCGCAGTGAAGATGTTAAATCTTAATGGGGTGGAAAATTTTGTAGCTTCCGCGTCAGCCATGGGTATATCCACCTTTAAAAACGCCAGTGATTACGGTCTGTCGCTGACTCTGGGAGGAGGAGAGGTTTACATGACGGATATGGCCACAGCTTTTGGGGTTTTTGCTAATATGGGAGTAAGGCAAGACTTGGTTTCAATTCTAAAGGTGGAAGATAAAAACGGTAAGGTTTTGGAAGAATATAAATACGAACCGGGTCAGAGGGTGATGCAACCGGAAACAGCTTATATTATCAATAGTATTTTGTCGGACAATGGGGCCAGATCGATGGTCTTTGGGAGTAATTCAAAATTAAAAATCAAAGACCATCCGGAAGTGGCGGTAAAGACCGGGACGACTAATGAAATGCGGGATAATTGGACCATAGGCTATACTCCGGATAAATTGGTAGCGGTCTGGGTGGGTAACAATGACAACAGTAAAATGGGTTCGGTGGTGTCGGGTATCACCGGAGCGGCACCGATTTGGAACCGTATTATGACCAAAGTTTTGGAAAATGAGAAGGTTAAAAATTATGCCAAACCGGAAAATTTAGTCAGTATGGCAGTCTGTAATTTAAGTGGTTTATTACCACCAGAAGAGGGTTGTGAAGCTCATAATGAATTTTTTAATAAAAACTTTTTACCTCAAAGAGGTGGACCAAAACAGAGTAACCTAATGATAGATAAAAACACCGGGAAAATTATTAAAGAAAGTGAAGATAATCCTAACGGTGAATGGCAAAACCATCTCAGTATTCAGGATGTCACCGGTGAATGGGTTTGTTTAGATTGTCCCAAAAATGATGAAGAAGTGGCTAATTAATTTTTTGATTAGTATTGGCCGCCCCCCAGTTGTCCTATTCAAGAAAATAATTAAACTTAGAATCGGGTGGAAATATCCAACTTTAGTCATAATTATATTAACGATAACGATAGTTCTGTGGTGCTTTTATGATCAGATAATTAAAGATTTGCCTAATATTAACGAGATTTATAATCCACCCAAATTATCAACTCGGATTTATGATCGTCAAGGTCAGTTGCTTTATAAATTCCATGATGATGAAAATCGGATTTGGGTGCCATTTGAACAAATACCTGAGAATTTAGTAACAGCCACTATTGCGGTTGAAGATAAAGAATTTTATCAACATCACGGTTTCAGCCTCAGAGGAATGGTGAAAGCAGCTATATACAACTTTAAAAATAATGGTGAGAAAAAATTAAGAGGTGGTTCGACTATTACCCAACAATTGGTAAAAAATGTGTTTTTGACCAATGAAAAAAGTGTGACCAGAAAGATTAAAGAAATGTTACTGTCAATAATGTTGGAACTAAAATTGAGTAAAGAGGAAATATTGGAGAGATATTTTAACCAAGTGCCTTATGGAGGTAACGTCTACGGAGCGGCCGAAGCATCATGGCGTTATTTTGGAAAAAAGGTGGAGGAAATTGATTTGGCCGAGGCGGCCTTTTTGGCAGGATTGCCTGCGGCACCGGGATCATATTCCCCTTTTACTGCAGAAGGATTGAGATTGGCTAAAATCCGACAGGAACATGTCTTGGATGAAATGGTTAGCAATGGCTCAATCAGTCAAAAAGAGGCTGAGGTCAGTAAGAAGGTGGTGATTAAAATTAAGGAAGATAAAAAAGACATCAAGGCAGCGCATTTTGTCTTTTACGTTAAAAATTATTTGGAAAAATTAGGTTTTTCAGATGTCAATCGCAAAGGTTTGGAGGTAAAAACCAGTCTGGATTTGGAAACTCAGCAGGAGTTGGAAAAAATAGTTAAAGAAGAGGTTGATAAAACCCAGAGGCTAAGAATCAGTAATGGTGCCGGAGTGATTATTGATGTTGAGAATGGAGATATTCTGGCACTGGTGGGCTCAAAAGATTATTTTGCCAAAGATATTGACGGTAAATTTGATTTGGTAACTCAGGGCTTAAGACAGCCAGGATCGGCCATTAAACCTATAAATTATTTGCTGGCACTGCAGCGAGGCAGAAATTTATGGGAACTGATTGATGACAGTCCGGTCACCTATTATGTACCCGGTCAAAAACCCTACAGTCCGCAAAATTACACCGGAAAATATTTGGGGAGAGTGACCTTAAGAACAGCTTTGGCCTCGTCTTTGAACGTCCCATCGGTAAAATTATTAGATGAGAATGGAGTGGACAACATGATAAATTTAGCCAAAAGAATGGGGATAACTACCTGGGAGGAAAGATCGCGTTTTGGACTGTCTTTGGCTTTGGGGGCAGGTGAAGTCAGAATGATTGAGTTGGCACAGGCTTATAGTACTTTTGCCACTCTGGGGGAAAAAATAAGGCTTAATCCGATACTGGAGGTCAAAAATTATTTAGGGGAAGTGGTGTATCAAAAAAAGACGGAAAAGGAGAAAATTTTTGGAGAAAGAGAGGCTTTTTTAATCAATGAAGCTTTAAGCGACAATCAAGCCAGGAGTCCCATTTTTGGGAGCAATTCCCTTTTAAATATTAAAGGTAAAAAAGTGGCGGTAAAAACCGGAACGACCAATAATTTGAAAGATAACTGGTGTATTGGGTGGACCCCGGAAATATTGGTGGCGACTTGGGTGGGAAATAATGACAGCAGTCCGATGAGTTGGGTAGCATCGGGAATTAGCGGAGCTACCCCGATTTGGAACCGAGCCATGAGAATGATGATTGATGAGAGGGAAAATAAAGTTTGGGAAGTACCGGAGGGTTTGGTGTTAAAGGATGCTTGCGGAAAAAAGGAATGGTTAGATGAGAATAAAGAGTTGCGAATTCACTGTCCGGGACCTCTTAGTCCGACTCCTCCACCCGTTTAATTAAATACCAATAAAGATCTTTGGCTAAGCGTGAATAATTTTGAGCAGATTCGGGTTGTTGATTAATATCGCCGGGAATGTGGGCGTAAAGACGGAAACTAATTTTAGGGGTGGAAATATCGGAAAGAATTTGGGTGGAATTGTCGACAAAAATTTGTTTCTCAATTACTTTAACTCCTTGAGGGAGATCTTTTTTGGCCAAAGCGTCATCGACTGAGGTTTTAAATTGAGAAAAATTGGGATTCAGGGCCGGTGGAGAAGCAAAAGAATAGAGAGTTGAGCCAATAGTAGAGATATGGATGGACCAAGAGAGAGGAAAATCGGGGGTGAAACTGGGTGGAGTTTTGGAGAAATTGAGATTAATGGAAGGCAGTTTTGGTAATTGAAAGTTGAAATTTTTGGCTTGTCGATAGATTAAAAAAATCAAACTGACACCGACAGTCAAAAATAGAAAAAGAAGGGTGGTTTGACGTTTATGTCGGCTTTTATCAGCTTCGGAAATAGTTTCCACTAAATCAAGTTGTTCGGCTTTTTCTTTTTTATCAGCTTTGGGAAGCATATTACATTTGAGAGCGGGTTAGAATGCCGGTTTTGGCACCTAGAGCCGAAACTACAGAGGCGGAATTTTTAATGGCCCACGAGAGAGCCTCGGAGAGGGATTGTTGGTGAAGCAGAGCGGCAAAGAAAGCCGAACCAAAAGCATCACCGGCACCGGTTTCATCAACCGGGGTGATATTGGCAATGGGTGAAAAAAAAGAATCCTCGGCAGTTAAAATTCGAGCTCCTAAGTGGCCGTTGGTAACTGCCACTAAAGGAGAATATTGTCTAAGTTTGGGTAAAAAATTACTATCACGATGGGGTAAGTCAGTCAGCATTTGAGCTTCTTGACGGTTTAAGAGTAAAAAATCAAGATATTTCAAAAGAGGGATAAGTTGGCGACGTTGTTTTAATTCCCGTGAGCCGGGATTAAAAGCAATTAACATATTATTTTCTGTAGCAAAACCAATTAACTCTTCAAGAAGAGAGAGATTACCTTCAAGAGAAGTAATATAAAGGGAACGGCTTTTAAGTTTTGTCCAAGGAAGGTCATTATGTTCTAAACGACTGTCACCTCGCTGGGTCATAATGGACCGGGAACCGTCAGAGGCCACAAAAATAACCGAAAAATCGGTGTGTTCGTCAGATTTTTTTTTAACAAAATTAGCATTAATTTTTTCTTTTTTTAGATCGGTAAAAACATAATCAGCTAAGGGATCACGACCAACTTGAGCCACCACCGCAGCTTTGAGACCAAGTCGGGAAAAGGTGGTGGCTGCATTGGTAGCTCCCCCACCGGAACAAATAAGACTGCGATTGATTTCATTTTTACTGGATCTTTTCAGAGACAGTAAACGTCGACTTTCCTGGAGGGTATCGGAACTGACAAAAATGTCAGCGGTGGCAGCACCAATGGTGACAACATCAAACATTTTGAGTAAAGGAAATTAATTTTTCTTTAATAACTTGAGCCACTTCGGCCACGGCCGGAGTCAAATATTGATAAATTTTTTCAGTATTTTGGATAGTTAACTGATGACGCAAACTTTCAATAAATTTAAGTCGTAAATCGGTATTGATATTAACTTTAACCACCCCCAGGGCCAGTGATTCTTGGATTTGAGTTAGAGGTACACCGGAACCACCATGGAGGGTAAAAAAAGTCTTGTCTCCCACGGCACTATTGATTTCCGAGAGGAGACTGATATTCAATCTCTCCGGGGCGAGAGTATTGACACCGTGAAGATTGCCAATGGAAACGGCCAATAAGTCGGCACCGGTTTTATTAACAAAGTCCAAAGCTTGGGTGGGCTTGGTAAAAGAATCGGGAGCGGGAATATCGTCGACCAGATTAATGTGATTAAACTCTAATTCAATCAGAGCTTGGGGATATTTTGATTTCATTTCTTTGACAAAAAAAGCTGAGGTGGATAAGTTGGTGTCGTAGTCCATTTTGGAACCGTCAAAGTGAACCATATCAAAACCAAGACGGAGACATTCCTCGAGGCGACGGACATCGGCACCGTGATCCATATTAAGATAAATGGGTAAACCTTCAAGATTGGCTTTTTTAACCAACATCAACAGTCTGTTGGCATCGACAAACTTATCTTCTCCGGGAGAGAGTTGGACTAAACAGGGTAGGTTGGTTTCGGCGACAGCCATTTCCACCGCCTGATAGATTTCAAAAGAATCAATATTAAAAGCGGGTAGGGCCCAATGATGGGAGCGGTAGTTTTGGAACTGTTCTTTAAGAGTGAGCATGAGTAGATAATAACTTTTTTAAAGACTCTCTGATAGCCAAGGGAGAGAGAGCGTAGTGATGATAGAGATCAAAATAATTATGGGCCGATTGACCAAAAGCATTGTTGACACCTAGGTGGATAAATTTACATTTTTGACCGGAAGTCAGGATTAATTTAGCCACGGCTTCACCCAGACCACCATTTTGTTGATGGTCTTCGATAACTAAACAACGGCCGGTTTTTTTGATAGAGGTGAGAATAGTTTTGTCATCCAAAGGTTTAATGGAAGAACAATTGATGATATCCAGAGAAAATTTATCAAAATCAGGTAGCAGAAGTTGGGTCAAAATGGGACCATAACCCAGAACAGTGATTTTATCCCCTCTTTTAAGAAAACGCGATTTGCCAATAGTAAAAGAACGAGCTGAGTTGACCAAGGGGGTGTCCGGACGGACTAGGCGGAGATAAGCAGGAGTTTGACTGTAAGCAATCACCGGCAACATCATTTTAAGCTCAGAAGCATCTATAGGGGCAAAAACTTCCATATTGGGAAGGGTGCGCATCAGAGCCACGTCTTCAAGCATTTGATGACTGGCACCCAAATCAGCACTCATCAAACCGGCGTGAGAGCCGACAATCTTGACGGGGTGGTGATTGTAACAAATAGACTGGCGAATGGTGGCCCAGTTGATGGCTGGAGAAAAACAAGCAAAGGAGGTGAGAAAAACAGTTTTACCGGTGGCACTAAGACCGGCGGCAATGGCAGCAGCATTGTTTTCAGCCACCCCGACTTGGATAAATCTACTTCGAAATCTGGCCTTAAAATCGGTTAAATATAGTGAAGGGTAGAGATCGGCGTCAACCACATAGAGATTGGGGTTTTTGAGGGCCAGGGCAAAAAGAGCTTCGCCAAAGGCTCGTCTCATAGAGGCTAATTTAGTATCTTTGGAGCTCATTTTTGGCAGTAATAAATAAATCAGGGGCTAATTTTTTAATGTCGTGATATTGGCAATTATTTTCCATAAAAGAGACACCCTTACCTAAAACAGTTTTGACGATAATACAGGCGGGGTAAATGGAGGAGTCTTTGGATTTTTTGAGAACTCTTGCCAGTTCATAAAAATTATGACCATCGACGGTGGTGACGGTCCAACCAAAGCGGAGATATTTGCCGGCCAGTTCGTCCAATGGCATGATTTCTTGAGTGGTGCCACCAATTTGGCAACCGTTGTAATCGACGATACTAATAAGGTTACCTAAATGAAATTTGTTGGCGGCCATAATGGCTTCCCAGACTTGACCTTCGTTGTGTTCACCGTCAGAACTGAGGCAAACTACGTGATGTTTGGGATCACCTAGGGCCAGACCAATAGAATAAGATAGACCTTGGCCCAAGGAACCGGCCGAATAATTGATACCGGGAGTGTCAATGGTGGCGTGGCCTTGGAGTCGAGAATTAAATTGGGCAAAGGTAAAAAGTTCTTCTTTGTCAAAATAACCGGTATCGGCCAAAACAGCATAGAGCGAAGCACAGAGATGACCGGCCGAGAGCACGAAACGGTCTTTTTTGAAATTAAATAATTTGGAATTATAGAGAGAAATCAATATATCTACCGAAGAAAAAGCGCTGCCAATATGACCAAAACCGGCATGATTAATCATTTCCAAAATGTCCAAACGCAAAGAGCGGGCTTTAGAATGAAGCGGATGAGTTTTCGGGGCAGAAAACAGGGCCATAATTAAGTATAGGCTAAAATGTGTTACATTACATTACTGTGGAAGATTTAGTTAAAAAATATCAAAAAAGTGTGGCTGGTTTTATCCGGAAACGAGTTGAGGACGAGGGTGTGGTGGAAGAATTAACTCAGGATACTTTGTGGGCGGCCGGTCGGGCTTGGCCAAGTTTTTCGGGAAAATCCAGTGAATTTTCTTTTATTTGCGGTATTGCCAAACATAAAATTGCCGATTATTACCGTAAAAAGAGGTTAAAAACAATTTTGTTTTCCGTCAATCCTAAATTTGAAGAAATTGCCGATCAGGCTATAGGACCGGAGCGAGATGCCCTGAAAGAAGAATTAAAGGCGGAGATTAAAAAAACTTTGAGTGAGTTGAGAGCAGATTATGAAAAAATATTGCGACTTAAATATGTAGACGGCTGGAAGAGTAGTCAAATTGCCAAATTGATGAAATTAAGCTTAAAAGCAGTCGAATCCCGACTAGTAAGGGCTAGAAAAAAATTCCAGAGTCTTTGGGAATATGATAAAAAAACGAATAAAGAATTTGTTCAAAATCGGAGCTCTAATTGGGATTAGACAGGGGTATTTTTTGGGACGAAATTTATATGAATTATTAAGAGAACCTTATCTGACCTTAAGAGAATTAAAGGAGTCTCGGGACAAGTCGCAGATATTTTTAATCAGCCTGACGGCCCTATCGCCGCTGATTTGGTATTTAATTTTGAGAATCATTTATGACTTGATAAAACATGGTCGTTTGATTTTGGTCACCGGGCCGGCATTTGAACTGGTGGTGGTAATAGAAATTTTGATTTTTTTGTATCTGATTTATTGGGTGTTAATGGTGTTGAAGGAGAAATAATGGAAGTACCGAGATATTGGAGATTACAAAAAACACGCTATCGACTGGAGGGAAATATTTGCCCTAATTGTGGGCAAAAACATTTTCCAGCTCGAATGGTGTGTCCAGGATGTGAGGGGGAGCAAAAACCAGCCGGCGACCTAGCTGAAGTGGTGGTTTTAATCCCGAGAAATTCGGTAGTGAAGGATGATGTGGTGATGGTCTACAATAGGCCATGACACTAAAAGAAGCTATTGCTCAAAATACTAAACTGAGACAGGCGACGTTACTGTTTTTGATAAAAGAAGGGGAAATATTGCTGGCGATGAAAAAACGAGGTTTCGGAGTAAATAAATGGAATGGAGTTGGGGGTAAGGTACAACCAGGAGAAAGTGTGGAAGAAGCGGCCAAAAGGGAGACTAGAGAGGAAATTGGAGTGGAAGTGGATCATCTGGAAAAAGTGGGAGAGTTGAATTTTTATTTTGAAAATAAAAGTGATTGGAATCAACAAGTGATAGTGTATCGGAGTCAAGACTGGCGAGGAGAGCCACAGGAAAGTGAGGAAATGGCCCCGAAATGGGTGAGATTTGATGAGGTCCCGTATAAAGAGATGTGGGAGGATGATGCTGATTGGCTCCCCCACTTGATTGAAGGTAGACGATTTGAGGCTTATTTTCTCTTTGATGATGAAGAAAAGGTGAAGGAGAAAGAGATGAGAGTGATTGTTTTATAATAGAGATATATGAAAATCAACCAAATTCTTGACAAAATAGATGAGAATCAATTGTTTGTACCAGATTTTCAACGAGAATATGTATGGAAGAAAGAAAATGCTAAAGACCTAATTTTTTCGTTGATAAGAGATTATCCAACCGGAACCATGTTAACCTGGGAAACTAATAACCCACCAAAATTGAAGGGTAATTGGGTTTATGATGAAAGGCAAGGAGCGGTCAAGATTATTTTAGATGGACAACAGAGAATCACAACGCTTTATTTACTAATAAAGAATAATATTCCTCCATATTATAAAAAGCATGAAATATTAAATGATCCCAGAGGATTGTATATAAATATTGACACCTTGGAACTTATGTATCATAAGCCATCCATTATGGATATTAATCCATACTGGATTAATATCACTAATATTTTTCAAAAAAAATTAAGAGAAAGAGATGTAATTAACCAGTTACGTGACCAAGGTATTAACTTAGACAGAAAACAAGAGGATAGAGTATATGACAATTTTAGGGCTGTGGAAAGTATTCCTGAGAAAGAGTTTTTGGAACAATCCATACCAATTAAAGCCTCTTTGAAAGAGGCAATAGATATTTTTTATATGGTGAACTCTAGTGGAGTGAATTTGACTGATGCTGAGTTAGCTTTGGCGCAGATTTCTGGGTACTGGCCGGAAGCACGAGATTTATTTAAAGAAAAACTAGAATCTTTGAGGGAGAATGGGTTTGATTTTAAATTAGATTTTGTGGTTTATTGTTTACTGGGCATTTTGTACAACATAGGTTCGGATATGTCAAAACTTCATTCAAGTAACAATCGACCAAAACTACAGGAAGCGTGGAAAAAATTAGATGAAATAATACTAGATTATGTGGTGAATTTATTGCGATCACAAGCATATGTAGACCACTCAAAAGAGATTAATTCAGTTTATGCTCTAATACCAATAGTGGTTTATGTTTATCGAAAAGGCAATCATACACTAACACAACAGGATATTAAAAAAATTATTAAATGGTTTTATTACTCTCAAATAAGACAGAGATATGTGGGTCAATTGCCACAAAAATTAGATAAAGATCTGGGCATAATAAGCAAGTCAAACAATCCATTTGATGAGATGTTAAATGGCATTAAACTGGAAAGACCATTAGAAATACAAGCTGATGAATTCGAAGGGGTAGGTATCAGTAATGCTTTGTTTAGTATGATGCGGTGGTATTTTAAGAGTAAAAATGCTGTTTGTTTAACTACTGGTGTAGGAATTCGCCAAAATATGGGTAAAAAATACACATTGGAGTGGGATCATATTTTTCCATATTCGGCTTTGAAAGCGAGAGGATATAATCTGAACAACCGTCATAAATACGCTCTAGCTCAAGAAATAACTAATAGAGCCATTCTCACGAAAATAGCTAATAGACGAAAAAGCGCACAAGATGCCAAAAATTATTTAAAAGGAGTCCAAGAGCTCTATCCGTTGGCTTTAAAATTGCAATGTATTCCAGAAGATGAATCATTGTGGGAATTAGATCGATTTGAAGATTTTATAGTGGCTAGAAGAAATTTATTGGCAAAGGAATTAAATTCTTTTTTAAACAACATTACCAAGACAGAAGAGACCACTATGGCTGTTTCTATAGAAGATATAATTAACAGAGGGGAAAGTAATGAACTAGAATTTAAATCATCAGTAAGATGGAATTATCGTGATGAAAAAGTAGATAAGGGTTTAGAAACAGTAATTTTAAAATCGATTTCAGCGTTTGCAAATGGAGAAGGAGGTACGCTCCTTATAGGAGTAGATGATGAAGGTGAAGTACTGGGACTCGAAAGGGATTATGAGTCCTTGCAAGGCAACAAAGACGAATTTGAGTTACATATACGTAATTTAATTAATCAAAATTTTGGTAAGAGTTTTGCTACTTCCGGTTTAAAAATAAAATTTATTAACATAAGTGACAAAGAAATATGTCAGATAGACATAGCAAAGCATAATAAACCTTTGTTTTTAGAAGTAAATAAAAATGGTCAAAAAACATATAAATTTTATGTGAGGAGTGGTAATACATCTCAAGAGATGGGTATACAAGATGTGAGTGAGTATATTAGAACTCGCTTTACTTAAAAAATATTGAACTTGATTGAAAATTTGAGTCGCGGGCGGGTCACCTTCGTCCCGCCGGAGCGAGACTACGGCGGACTAAAGAGTCAAACCTAAATTGAAACGTTGAGTCGCGGGCGGGAGTCGAACCCGCCTGAACGGTTTTGCAGACCGCTGTCTAACCGCTTGACTACCGCGACAGAGAATCGGTTATGCGTGATTTTAACCTATTTTTAGCCTCACCACCACTCTTAAGATATTTTTCTTCACGACGGGCATCGGATTCTGATAAAAAGGCTTGATAATAAGTGACAGGTGGGACTGGTTTGACCAATAAGTATTAAGGTAGAAGAATCTTGGGGTGATGGTCTTGAAATAGTTCGCTAAGATGACCGCAATTAGCCTCGATTTCTTGGACAGAATTAGATCTTAAGTCAAGATAAGCGATAATCATCGGACCTAACATTTCAGATCGACAGAAATCTTGCTGGCTAGCAGGACAGGCAACACAAAAAGTGGAACTAGTGGATGGTTGGTGTATATCACGAACACGAAAGATCATTTGAGTGGCACTTTTAGAGTAAATGACGCGTTCCATGGAATTATTTGTTGGAGCTATTTAGTAGTGGATGCAATTTTCTGTCTTTCACGTACCAGAGTAGGAAAAATACCACAGTTAATAGGGTTTTGACTGTCTACGCTTTGAGCTAAAGAAGTATCTAGATTTATTCTACCTGTACGACTTTTTTGATAAATCACACCGGAACAAACATGGAATGTGTTAAAAATACAACCATAGCATAAGCCAGTTATAGAGTCCGCAGGATTAACTACCTGAACTTTAAAATTAAGGTAGGTATCGTCCATACGAAAGTTGGTACATCTGGTTTTGATTTCAGTCATGGGGCTATTATAACATACTTGACAAATATTAAATACTATGGGATAATGCTGCTATGAAAGAAATACCTTTAAGAGCAAAAGCTTTAGTGTTACTTGGTAGTGTCGTTGGTGCCCTACCGTTGTTGTCTAATTGTGGCAACAATAAGGATAAAGAGCCAGTATTGGCTGTAGGTAACAGGGTGACTCTTAGTAGTGATATAACTGGAATTAAGGATTATAACGCACTATACAAAGAGTCGTGTGTACTGAAAAAGGATACTGAAGCAGAAATTACAGAGATTAGTTATTTGGTCTTACCTTCCGAAAAAATGAATTGTTATTACGACAAGGCAACTGATACTCAAGAATGTTATTACACAGCAAACAGGCCGAATGTATTACGTCTACGTGGTGGCAAGGGTGATGAGGCATGTCACGCCTGGTTTTTGCAAGATCTAGTTGAAAGATCAATTTATCACCCAGATAGTGATAAATAAATTTATTTTCCTTCTTCAATCGCGGCTTGGGCGGCGGAGAGTCGAGCTACGGGCACACGGTAAGGACTGCAGGAAACGTAATCCAGTCCGATTTTATGGCAAAATTTAATAGTAGCCGGATCGCCACCATGTTCACCACAAATACCGATATTGAGTTGGGAATTAACTCCCCTACCTAGCTTGACCGCCATTTCCATTAATTTACCAACACCGACAGTATCCAAAGTTTTGAAAGGATCTTCGGGAAGGATTTTTTTGTTCAAATAGTCTTTAAGAAATTTACCGGCATCATCGCGGGAAAAACCAAAGCTCATTTGGGTCAAATCGTTGGTACCAAAAGAGAAGAAATCGGCTTCAGTGGCAATTTGATCGGCAGTCAAGGCCGCTCGGGGAATTTCAATCATAGTGCCGATTTGATAATCCATAGTCACAGCGTATTTTTTGATAGTTTCGGTAATGACGGGGACTAATTGATCTTTGAGCCATTTCATTTCATTGACTTCGCCAATCAAGGGAATCATGATTTCAGGAACCACTTTTTCACCTTCTTTAATCAACTCACAAGCAGCCTCGGTGATAGCCCGAACCTGCATTTTGGAAATTTCAGGATAGCTAATACCCAGACGACAACCGCGATGACCCATCATTGGGTTGAGTTCATGAAGCGAGTCAACCTTGGCGGCTAATTTTTCATAAGAAATACCCATTTCAGTGGCTAAAGCTTCAATCTCTTTTTTGGTGTGAGGTAAAAATTCATGCAAAGGTGGATCCAAAAGACGGATTTTGACGGGGAGACCTTTCATAATTTTGAAAAGTTGTTTAAAGTCATTTTTTTGCATGGGGAAGATTTTGGCCAGAGCCGCTTCTCGTTGCTCAACAGTATCAGAGATGATCATTTGGCGAACGGCAAAGACTCGGTCGGCTTCGAAAAACATGTGTTCAGTGCGACACAGACCGATACCTTCGGCACCAAAATCACGAGCGGTTTGGGCATCATGAGGAGTATCGGCATTGGTGCGGACGCCTAGTTTTTTATATTTATCAGCCCAACTCATAACGGTAGCAAAATAACCGGAAAGTTCGGGATTAACGGTAGGCACTTCGCCTAAGAAAACTTCGCCGGTACTACCATCGAGAGTGATTAAATCACCTTCGGAAACAACGACGTCAGCAACTTTGAATTTCTTTTCCAGAGCAGAAACGGTGATGCTTTCGGCACCGGCGACACAACATTTACCCATACCTCGGGCGACCACGGCGGCGTGAGAGGTCATACCACCACGAGCGGTTAAAATACCCTCGGCGGCGTTCATACCGGCAATGTCTTCGGGGGAGGTTTCGGCCCGAACTAGAATGACTTTTTTACCGGCTTCATTCCAATTGACGGCGGTATCGGCGTCAAAAACGGCGTGACCGACACCAGCACCGGGTGAAGCGGGTAGACCGGTAGCGATAACTTTAAAATCAGCTTTAGCTTTGGAATCCAGGGTAGGATGTAATAATTGGTCGAGTTTTTCCGGTTCGATACGCAAGAGAGCTTCTTTTTCGGAAATAAGTTTTTCTTTAACTAAATCAACCGCAATTTTGATGGAAGCGGGAGCGGTCCGTTTACCGTTTCTGGTTTGAAGAATAAAGAGAGTCCCATTTTCAATGGTAAACTCGACATCCTGCATGTCACGGTAATGCTTTTCCAACTTATCAAAGATACTTAATAATTCCTTATAGGCTACTTCATTGTCTTCTTTAAGAGCGTCTAAATGTTTGGGGGTACGAATACCGGCAACCACGTCTTCACCCTGAGCATTCATTAAATATTCACCATAGGGTAAATTTTCTCCGGTAGAGGGATTTCTGGTAAAAGCGACACCGGTACCGGAATCAGCACCCAGATTACCAAAAACCATAGCTTGAATGTTGACAGCAGTACCAAAAACCTTGGATTCATCGATATGATTTAGTTGGCGATAGGTAATGGCTCGGGCATTGTTCCAAGAGCCAATGACAGCGCCGATAGCACCCCAAAGTTGAGTTTCGGCATCATCAGGGAAGGGGCGATTTTTTTCAATTTCAAAGATTTTTTTATAACCGGCGACCACTGTCTGCCAATCGTCGGCGGTCATATCGGTATCTTCTTTGATGGCTTTTTGAGATTTAACTTTATTGATGACATGCTCGAATTTTTCATGATCGATGTTTTCGACGACATTGCTGTACATCTGGATAAAGCGACGATAGGA
>DBPM01000039.1:0-3562 GCA_002304845.1 Candidatus Shapirobacteria bacterium UBA1420 | reverse complement strand
GCACCGGAGCGGACGGAAACTAAAAGCGGGTTTTTGAGATCACCAAACTTTTTACCGGTGGCAGCTTCCAATTTTTTTAAATTAGTGTCAACTTCTTTTTTGAGAGTGGCAGGATATTTTTGATTATTTTGATAATAATCACGGCAAACTTCGGTGGAAATAGTAAAGCCAGGAGGGACAGGAATACCCAGCTTACTCATTTCGGCCAAGTTGGCCCCTTTGCCACCTAGTAAAAATTTTTGTGAGGCGTCGCCTTCACTTTGTTTGTTACCAAAGAAATAGACTAATTTTTTCATACACTACTAATGTAACAGAAGACCCCCCCATTCGACTAGAGTAAAACCTGTTCTCGTCGGAGTAGTGAACTGCTGAGGAACTAATTTGATGGGTTGATCGAGACCTTTAAAATCCAAAAAGACACGAATAACTGTATCTGGAACCGGAGTAACTGTAAGTGGAGCCAAATGATTCATGTCAGCAGTAGTCAACCAGGTCAAGCGAGTATAGGGGGTAGTCGGTAATTTAGGTTCCCAAAACTCCATAAAATCTTGGATTTCGTTTTGATTCAAACCCTGCAAAGATAAATGATTTTTAATAGTGGCAACTAAATTTTCTTTTTTAATTACAAAACCATCATTACCAAGATTGGGATATAAACCGTGACCAGTCCCCTCCCAAAAAAGATTGGGGTAGGTTTGATTTTGATAATTTAGTTGACCATTCGGCTGAGCTAAAACAGTCCAACCGTTACTAGGATAATGAGGTTCAGATTGAGTAATATCAGCTCCGACTTTGACTGTGACTTGGGTTTCCTGAGGAGGATAAAGATAAATGACTGGTTTACCACATTCAACTTGGGTTCCAAATTCTGGATTAATAAGTAAAATCCAATCACCAGTTTTTTCTTGAAAAATAATATGGGTATTTTCTTCAGTATATTGTTCAGGGGAAAGTGTGGGTGGGGCAGAAGGATAATCTCGAGTACTTTTATACTGATTATAAAGGTATTGAAATAACTTGTTGTTTAAATCTTTAACTTTATAAATTGGTAATCCTGTGGGAGTGTTACCAATCATCACCTTATTATTGAGTAGACTCAAATCTTTGATAATAGTGGTATGGTTTTGCTGACCACAATCATGTGCTGCAGTTTCATAGACTACTTGATTAACTGGACCATTGAGATAAGTAAAGTAAGGAACATGGTTGTCGTTAATATAAAGGGAGGATTGTATGTGATAAGACAGTAGAGTGTGGTCTTTTAAGTACAAATAATAATTACGATCTTTTAATCCAATTGAGGGATTTATTTCAGTATCAACATAAAGCATGTTACCAAAAGTAGTATTGCCAAACTCTTTATAATTGTTTAAAGAAGTAATAAAACGAGATGAGAATGAATTAGTGGATACAGATTGATTAAAGTCAATATCGTTTATTTTTAGATAGTGATGGGGCGACAAGTCTTTAATAGATAAATAAATAAAATCAATTTTTTCTTTATCAATATCTGGCTCGAGTCCGTCAACCAAGTATTTGTCAGTCAGATTGGTAATTAAATGGTATTTATTATTTTGACTGATGATTTTAGCAATATTATTAAAGGTGCCTGGTGCACTAAAAGAGGAAATAATTAATTTCGCGCCGTTGGAAAATTGAGCAACTTCAAAACTACCGTGTTCATCGTCAAAATTGTAACCATCCTCAGTAGTAGAAGATTTTAAAATATCTGGATGAGATATTTTCTTGGGCTTAGAATACCAGGTGATGGTACCAAAAAGATCGGTATCCACTGGTGTTGAAGTAATAGTAGGAGAGGGTGAATCAGCAGGTGGCAAAGAGGTGTTGGAATAGTTTTGACCGCTGGATAAACCATAGTGATAGGCAGCGTAAATGAGAGTCACAAAAACTAGAGAAATAACCAGGGAAATGAAAACTGGGGACTTAATTTTTAATTTCATAATTCAGTTTACCCCAAAAATAGTCTTTATGGGAATTGTCTGATAAAGCTTGGAAATGAGCTTTAATGAAATTAATTTTATCTTGACCGCGAACAAATAAATGATTTTTGAAAGGTAAAAAAGCTACAGACTTGAAATTAGCGGATTTTATAGTGGCAGTAATAAGATTTAAACTGGAGTCAGTTTGAAATTCATCAACACCATAAAAGAAACGATCTCCGAGGGTGTTTTGATGATCTTGGCGAAGGAGTTCCCCAGGAGTGGCAACGATGGTTTTAAGATGAAGTGGTGTAAATTTACCAAGAGAAAAAGAAGCAAAAACATGGGTGGTGGTTTCAACATCAGGATTATGAGCGATAAAACCAGAATTGGTGTAAGCGAAAAGAGAAAAATGTCGACTGTGTTTTAGTTCAGAAAATTTGGAAGTTAAATAAAGTGATTGAGGACTGTCGACTTCGGCCTGGAAGATGTTGTCATATTCAAAATTATTAAGAGAGCGAATGGTAAAAGCATCATGAACTTCAGCTAAAGTAGCTGGCAGATAGTGAGAGAAATCAACGGAAGCAACCAATAAACAATCAACAGAACAACGCTTGGTAATTAGAGGTAAAAGTCGATCTAGAGTTTTTTGATTGACTTTTTGACCGATTAAGATAGGATAAATTTTGGCTTCAGGGAAATAGGTTTTTAGATCAACTAAGGGGTTATAAATAGCATGATCACCTTTTAGTAATTGATTATCGACAGAGAGATTTAGAAATAAGTCTTTGAATTCGACTTGACCAGAAGACAGATTCCAATCAGTGGTGGCGGTATGGATTTGTGTTTGATTGGCAGAAAAATGATCAGGACCGATGAGTATAATTTGCCGAGTGATTGGTCGTTTTTGAGCGATAGATTTTAAAAAAGATTGGCGAGTAGTGGCAACTAAATTGTGATGGGGCAAAATAACAGCCACGGGGGCTCTGTAGAGCCTGAGACAGACCAGAGCCCCCAGTAAAAAACAATTCAATCCCAGAAGAAGTAAAACTTTTTTGATAGTTTATTGTACAAAAAAGTTTTACATCATCCCATCCATGCCACCCATACCACTCATGTCAGGAGTAGCAGTTTTTTTCTCAGGAATGTCGGCAATGAGAACATCAGTAGTGAGAATCATAGTACCGACAGAGACGGCATTGGTGAGAGCCGACTTGGTGACTTTGGCAGGATCAAGAATACCGGCTTTGGTCATGGAGACAAATTCACCGGTCAGGGCATGATAGCCAATATCCGATTTGGGATTATCAGTCAAAGCATCTTTAATTTTACTTAAAACATAACCTGGATCTTCACCACAATTGAGAGCCAATTTGCGGATAGGTTGTTCAAGAGCGGTTTTAAGGATATTGATACCGACCTTTTCCTCGTCACTGTCAGCTTTAAGTTTATCCAAAGATTGGGCAACTTTTAGCAGAGCTACACCACCACCGGGGAGAATTCCCTCTTCGACGGCGGCCTTGGTGGCATCAATGGCATCTTTGACTCTTTCCAACCTTTCCTTCATTTCCACTTCAGTGGCACCACCAACTTGGATGACGATAGCACCACCGGCCAGTTTG
>DBPM01000051.1 GCA_002304845.1 Candidatus Shapirobacteria bacterium UBA1420 | reverse complement strand
TGATGATGAAGGTGGATTTAAGCTCAAATACCAATTAAATTCAGGAAAAAACAGTTTGGAGATAGTGGCCAGAAATGTGGCTGGAAATGAAAGTCGAAAAACTATCGAGATAAGTTACGAGATCTAAATTCAAGGCTGAGATAAAATAAAATCCAAGGATAGAGAAGTGAATTGGCAAAAAGAGAATGGATAAAAGTAGCTAATATTAGAGATTGCCAATAAAGATTAGTTTTTTTGAGTTCAAAACTGAATGGTTTTATAAATAGATATAAGCCGATAAGACCAGTGGTAACGGCGATAGTGAGTAGACTGCTGTCAAAACCGGAATGAGAGTGAGAGGTGGGATTATTGGTAAGTTGAGGAATATTGTTGTAACCAATACCAAAGAGAGGTGAAATAGACAAACTTTTAAAAGCTGCTTGGTAATTGACAATTTTGGCTTTAATTGAGCTGCTTCGTTCCAACTTAGTCCCCTCTCCGGGCATACGAGGTAGTAATAAAATAGTTAAGCAGATAATTAGAAAAGTAGAGACAAAGATGAGGATTTTTTTACTTTTAATTGAAGTGTAAGTAAACACTACGAATAAAGATAAAAGAGTGGAACGACTGTAGGTTAGAGCTAGGGCGAGGTAGGTTAGAGAGATGAGTAGAAAAATAGGAAAGTAAAAATAAAGTTTTAAAATAATAAATAGAAATAAGAGGGCGGTAAAAGTAGGATCAAGCAGAGTGCCGACCAGACGGTAGAGATGGGGATCCCAATTAAGAGAGGAAAAAGCGGTTAAATCCGGCCAAATAAAATATTGGAGAAAGGCAAAAATGATAAAGGCGGCGAGAGTAGAATGAAAAATTTTTAAGTCTAAAGAATTAAGTTTTAAAGGAAAAATAAAAAAGGATAAAAGAGAACTGAGGCGAAGCCAGTAAAAAAAAGAGACGGCGGAAAATTTAAAGAAGAGAAGGTTGATGATTAAAGTGAAGAAAGAGAAAATAATAAAATTTAAAAAATGTTGGGCGGATTTTTTAAATTTAAATTGGTGATCAAGTAAGTTGAAAAGAGCGAGAATGACAATAGTTAGGTCAAAGAGAGGGAAGGAGAAATTTAAAAAATTTAAACGCAGTAATTGGCCGATAAAAAAAGCAAAGAGAGTTAAATAAAAAGCTATTCTTGTGATAAGTGCCATAGTTTGGCGCGGTTTAGAAAACTATGAAGACTCATGGTTAGAGAGAGAATGAGACCGGAAACACCGTCTAAAAAACCGAGTTTAAAAAAATAAAGATAGGTAAATTTAAATAAGGGATAAAAAATAATTTCTAAGAGATTGGTTTTGTGATGTTGGGAAAAGAGCTCTTGGGCGCGAATGCTTGAATAGAGATTAACTTTACTTAAAAGAGTATTGAGGTTGTCGATAGAATAATGATTTAAAGAAGTGTGAGTAAAAATATTTTGACAGGATGAAGACCAAACTTCGTGAACTTTACCGGTAAATTTTCCATGTTTTTTGTGAAAAAGTTTAATGGGTTTGTCATCTAAAACTTGACCGTGAGCAATACTTTTTCCAAAGTAAATTAAATGGCGCTTAAATGAGTAACATTTATTGTTTTGAGGAGTTAATTTGTTCAGATAATCAATCATGTCGGAATTGGGAATTTCGTCAGCGTCTAAAAACAGTACCCAGTTATTTTTGGTTTTACTGAGACCAAAATTTCTTTGGGCTGAGAAGTCATTGTCCAGAGATCGGGTAAAAAATTTGACCGAATTTTTTTTATTGGCCCAAGAGGAGGTGATTTTTTTGGTGTCGTCGGTGGAGTAATCATCGACGACAACAATTTCATTGAGAGCTTTAATTTTATTGAACCAACTCCCCCACTCTTTGAGTCTTGAAGATTCGTTTTTGGTGAGTAAAAGAAGAGTGAGGTTATACATATGGTTCACCTTTAATTTTATGATAAATTTCAAGAATTTTCTCTTCTAAGGTAAAGACAATGTTTAAAATGAAAAATTCCCATTTTTTTAAATGTTTTTTAAAATATTGTTTTCTTGAATTGTACCAGTGAGGTAACACTATTTTGTATTTACTGTTACTACTTGCTCCTCCTACGTGCAGAATTTCCGAATTAGGATCAAAAACTACTTTATATCCTAATTTATTCACCTTATCGCCTATATCCATATCTTCTAAATATAAAAAGTATCTTTCATCAAACAAATTAATTTGTCCTTTTAAATATTTTCTAATGATGAGATAAGCTCCACATAGAGAATTGACATTTATTTCTTTGGTCTTGGAATATTTATTTTCAATCCAGAATTTTTTTGAAAATTTATTATTGGGAAATATTTTTTTTAGATTAGTAAACTCGAATAAACCTGTTAGGAATGTTGCTTTTGAGTTAGCTGTAAAACGTTGTTGTTTAGAATCAAGGTCTATTATTTTTCCACCTATTATCCCAATTTTAGGATTAATTTGTATTTTATTAATAGTCTTAATTATAGATTTGTTTTTTAAAAGACAATCAGGATTAATCAGCAAAATTAAATCATTTTTAGATTTTTTAATTCCTATATTAGCGGCTTTAGCAAAACCTAAATTATCTGTTTGTTTTATTAATGTACAACCAGATGATAGTGTAATTTGGTCAACATCTTGAGAATTGTTGTCGATAATGAGTATTTCGGAAATGTGATGTTGGATTAGATTTAAAGATTTGATTAGATTATTAACATATTTTGCAGAATTATAGGTAACTATAACAACACTTATTTTGTTGTTTATTTTACTTGTTGACTTTCTTTTCATGAATATTTTATCTTTATGTAATGAAAAATACTAAAATGTTTTTAATACTTTTGTTCTTAATAATTACGAAACCGGTATTTGCTAATGACTTATTTTACGATAATTTTGAAAGTGCAACATCCTTAGATAATTGGGTCCATGCGAGTAATGTTGGAGATTCAGGTTCATGGGTTGTAAAAGAAGATGGATTACATAGTTATGCAGTAAGTAATAGTAGTTCTTTTTTGTGTTTAAAAAATACAAATTTACCATCTAATTATTCATTTGAAGCTAAAGTTAAAAATGTGAGTGGAGTTGATCAATCATTTATTTTTAGATCTAATTCAGAAAGGAGTAGTTATTACTTGGTGGATTATAGATATAATGATCCTGATTGGAGTTGGGATAATAACAACATTAAGTTGTATAAAGTATTGTCGGGTGATTATAAATTGTTAGGGTCGTATCCTAGTGATGAATATCCCCGAACAATAGGTATAACTCAAGGTATAGAACATGATGTCAAAATTTCATTGAACGGAAATAAAATAAAAATTGCTTTTGATAACGAAGTTGTTATCAATGCTATTGATGAAGATGAACATTCTTTAGAAGATGGTGGTTTTTGTTTAATGACTTGGGGTGGAAATATACCTAAGTTATCAGAAAATATTTATAGAGAAGTTCGTATAAAATCCCACAATGAGGAAAAGAATAAAATCATTCTTTTGCCTGGGTTGGGGGCGAGTTGGAACACAGAGGCAATAACGGTGGGAAGTACTCACGTTGATTCAAAGTGGACAATGACACCTTTTGTGAAAAATTATGACAAATTGATTAGTGCTTTTGAGAGTAATTCTTTAGTCCGAGGGCAAGATTATTATGTCTGGAACTATGATTGGCGTAAGCCTCTATCTCAAATAGTAGCTGATTTTGACACTTTTGTAACCAGTCTTAACTTAAGTGAAAACGAAAAATTAAATTTGGTGGGTCATTCTCTGGGCGGTTTGGTGGCCAGATTATGGACACAGGATCATGGAGAAAAGGTTAATAAGACGGTGACCTTGGGCAGTCCACATTATGGTTCAGTCAAAGCTTATTTGGCCTGGAATGGGTTGAAGTTTGGGGATAACAGTATGGCTAACATTGCTTTAAATGTGTTTTTAGGACTGAAAAATGGTGAAGTGAGAGTGAAGAACGTACGAGAGTTTGCGCCGATAATATTTGATTTAAATCCAACTTTTTCTTTTTTAAAGAAAAATAGCAATCCCGTGATTTCGGCTTCAAGTCAATATTTACAGGAGATGAATAATGGGGTGAATTTGATTAACCCCCTCTTGGTAACTGTAGATGGGGTAGGAGTGGACACACTCAGTGGGATTAGTTTGGGAGAGAGAACTATGTTTGATAAAGTGTTTGGAGTTTGGGAGGAAGGTCGACCAATAGCTTATGAAAAATCAATAGGTGATGGGACAGTTTTGAAAAAAAGTGCCCTAGTGGAAGGTAGTAAAAATATAGAAAAAGTGTCTAATCATAGTGATCTTGTGGATAAAACTATCAACGAAGTTATGGATGAATTGGGATTAAATAGACCAATAACTTTATTGAAAAGAGGGGTGGTGCTAGCAGCTAATCCAGAGATGTCAATATTTTTTACAGATCTTGATGGAGACATGAAAGTAGTTTGTAATGGTGAAGAGAAAAATGATATTGAGGGTTGGGTTTGGTTTGAGGGAGTAGATGGAGAAAATTGTAAAGCGTCTTTTACCGGAGGAGCGAATTCAGAATATCGGTTAGTGGTCGGAGGCGGTGATCAATGGCAAAGCTTTAAAGGGGTGTTGAATTCTGAAGGTCGAGCTGAGATAGATTTGAATCCCAAAGATTTTTCTTGGATGTTGTTGAGACAAAAAGCTTCTGAGTTGGGAGCGACACAGATGATAGCGGCTATAGACAAGAAGAATATATTGACAACTATCAATGCTTATATTAATTTCAGAGCTAAAAATAAAAATTCGCAACATAGTGAAGAGATAATTGAGTCATTGAGAATAATTTTGGAATCAGAAAATAAGACTAGGGCAGAGATAGAGAGGCAATATAGGGCGACTAAAAATGCTAAAGTGGTAGCAGAAAGCAATTTAAGATTAATGGTTAGAAAAAAGATGAAGCCAAGTTTTTATTCATCATTAACCTATAATCAAGCTGAAGGATTAATGATGGAAGGAAAAAATTATGCGGCCAATTATCTGGCAGAGAAATTATATAAAATTATTTGGAGGTAGTGGTTGTTGCAGGACTTGAACCTGCGACCTCATCAATGTGAATGATGCGCTCTAACCAACTGAGCTAAACAACCAGGTAAAAGTTAATGAAGAATTATAACTTAAAATTTAGCGATTGTGATAGTGCCTCAAGAGAGGTAAACTGGAAGGTATGAAATTTAGAAAGGCTTTTTCTTTGGGTGCTTTTATTTTGGAATTTGTCCAATCAATAGTTTTGGCTTTATCGGTATTTGTTTTACTTTATCTTTTTGTAGTCCAACCAAATGAAGTTAATGGCAACTCGATGGTGCCGAATTTTCAGAACCGAGAGAGAATTTTGACTGATAAGTTAAGTTATCAGTTTGGTGAGCCAAAAAGGGGTGATGTGGTGGTGTTTAAGGCACCGGCCAGTGAACCTTGCTCAGAAAATGAATGTGAGTACATTAAGAGGATTATTGGTATACCGGGTGATCGAGTAATGGTGTCTGGCGGACAGGTTTATTTAAATGGAGAGTTGTTGAAACAAGATTTTCTACCTGCTGATTTTGTAACGGAACCAGGTTCTTTTTGTCAGGAAGGAGTGGAGATGGAGGTGCCGGAAGGTAATTATTTGGTTTTTGGAGATAATCGCTCTCATTCTCGAGATGGGCGTGAATTTGGTCCAATCCCACGAAAATTGATTTTAGGTAAAGTCTTTTTTAGATATTGGCCTTTGAAAACAATCGGCTTAATTCCGAGTGTCAGTTTGTAATTCTTTATTACAGATTTGTTTATAGAGTTCACTCAGTTGTTGAAAACGGTCTTCAATTGGACCTCGAAATTGGAAAACAACTCGAGTGTAGATATTGGTTTGAGAGACTTTAACTTGAGTAGTCTTATTTTTAAAGATAGAAGCCATATCTGAACCAATGCTGTCGAGGCGTGATTTTAGAAATTGCGGTAAGTTATCTTTAGTAATAGGGATTTGCCCTTCTTCAATTTTTTGACGCATGCGACGGGCAATATCTTCAGCACGACGAACTGAGGCATTCTCTTTAAGGACAATTTTGTAAGCTTCAATCATTAATCTAGTGTCAAGAATACTACTGAGCGCTCGGGCATGACCTTCGGTGATAAGACCAGAAAGTAGACCATCTTTAATAGCATCAGGTAGATTGAGGAGTTTCAAAACATTGATAACATAAGGAACACTTTTACTGACTTTTTTAGCGATTTGATGATGATTTAGACCAAATTCTTCTTTGAGTCGGAGAAAGGCTTTGGCTCTTTCAATAGGGTTGAGATCTTTTCTTTGGACATTTTCAACAATAGCCATTTCCAGCATTTGCTGGGGAGAAGTTTTTTTGATGATAGCTGGGACATGAGTGAGTTTTAGAAGTCGAGCGGCTCGCCAGCGACGTTCACCGGCAATAATTTGAAAACCAGCGGGAGTTTCGGCGATGATTAATGGTTCGAGGATGCCGTGTTCACGGATAGACTCGACCAGTTCAGAGAGAGATTCGGGACTGATAATTCCTCGAGGTTGGAGAGGGTTGGGTTCCAGTTGATTAGTGGGGATTTGAGAGACTTGTTTCATAGTTAGAGAATACTATGAAAACCTCCGTGAAAAAATGGGATAAAGTGTATCAAGTTTAGGCCTTAACGACGGAAACGAATTTTTTGCCTAATTTGGTGAAAAATTTGACGATACCGGGACGGGTGGCGTAAATAGTGAAATCACGACCGGTTTTAGTGCCGGTGGCACCGTGAAATTTAGAACCAACTTGACGGATGATGATTTGTCCGACATCAATTTTTTGACCGCCGAATTTTTTAACTCCCCGTCTTTGTCCGGGACGATTAGATTTTTGGTTGGTTTTTCCCTGAGATTTAGTATGTGCCATGAGTTAAGTGCTTAATAGTTAATTTTAGTAATCTTAATATCGGTGAGTTGAGGACGGAAACCTTTGGTTTTGCGATAGCGAGATTTGGCTTTGTAAATGGAAACTCGTAGTTTTTTACCCTGATAATCTTTCACAATTTCGAAATCAACAGAAGCATTTTTAATGAGAGGTTGACCAATTTTGACTTTGTCGCCATCAACAATTAATAAAACTTCTGAACAAGACTTGGTTGTGGGGTCCAATTTATCCACAGTAACAATTTGATCTTCTTGGACTTGATATTGAGTGCCGGAAAGGGCAATAACCGCATATTTCATACTTGTCGATTATATCACAAGCGGATTTTATGCAGAATAGATAATTCCTAAAGAAAAGAGAATAGCTATGATTGAGGAACCGCCAACGGACATGAAAGGGAGAGGGATACCGGTGACCGGCAAAATACCAATATTCATGCCGATATTGATGAAGGTTTGAGCCCAAATTTCAAAAGCAATGCCTAGAGTAAAGAGAAAGAGAGCCAGATTATTGGTGGTATTAAAAGCTTTTTTGAAAAGAGTATCGATGATGATAAAGTAAGCCAAGAGAATAATGATCACTGCTAAAAGACCCAACTCCTCAGCGGTGGCTGAAAAAATAAAATCAGTATGTTTTTCAGGTAAATAAAGAAGTTGCCCTTGAGTGCCTTTACGATAACCTTTTCCTAGAATTCCACCTGAACCAATGGCAATTTGGGCCTGAATTAAATTATAACCATCACCTAAGGGATCTGATTGAGGATTAAGAAAACTTTTAATACGATCCCGTTGATAAGGTTTAAGGACGACACCATAGATGAGCGGAGCGGTAAAAATGAGTAGAATTAATGATAGGATAGCTAGTTTTAATAATTTTTTATTGTAAAGAACTAGAGGAGTAATGAGAATAAAAACACTCATGGCACTACCAAGATCCGGTTGCATCATGATAATAGCTACTGGTATTAGGTGTAATAAAGGGACAGTAGTAGTTGATAAAAATAACATTAAAGGTCCTTTGACGATTTCACTAGGTTGAATGGAAAAAGGACCAATATAGAGCCAGCGTCGGGAGCCTCGGGTAAAACTACTGATGATAATTGGGGCTAAGACTAAAAGACAAGAGACAATAAAGAAAAAAGTTCCGGTAGATTGGTTTTGTTTGGGATTTATCTGGGTGCCGGTGAAAAATAAAATGATACCTACGACCCAAGAAAGCAATTGTTTCCAAAAAAGAGTTGGAGCCAGAGAACTAATCATTAGTAGATTAAAAGAAAAGAGTACTAGGATAGCGAAGATAAGACGTTTGGGTAACAATCTCATGAATTTTTAGTGACAGAGAGAGTCTCTCCCAGAGAAATGGAGTCGGCTAGAGTTTTTTCTAAAATTTGAGATTCAAAAGCTTTGGGCCAACTGGGGGCAGTAATGGTAATTCGGTCCGATAATTGAAGATTCTGTTCTTTTCTGAGAACTTGAATATTTCTAACTAAATCGCGATATTCACCTTCAGCAATCAATTCCGGAGTTAAATTGGTGTCTAAATGTACTGATAAGTTGGTTGATTTTTCTTGAAACTGAACAGTTTTAACATTAACTTCATCGGCAATGATTTGTAAAAGAGAGGCATCCAGGCTGTGAGGAGCTTGAAAAGTGAGAGTGGCCAAAGGTTGACGGAGTTTGAGGTTGGCAAGCTGTCTTTGAGCATGACCCAGTTGACAAATTTTTCGAACTAGGTCCATATTTGATTCTAAAGTTTCGTCAATTAGATGTTCATCAAATTGTGGCCAAGACAATAAATGGACTGAGTGTTTCTCGCCAAGATTTTGGAAAAAAGTTTCAGTCAAAAAGGGCATGAAAGGGGCCAAAATTATACTGAAAGTTTTGAAAATATAGTAAAGTAAATCGAGATTATCATGGCGATCACGAGAACGGCGGATATACCAAGTAGAGAGGTCGGTAACAAAAGTTTCGATGACTGAAGTGGCTTTGGAGGTGTTGAATTTATCTAAAGATTGGGTGGTAATTTTGAGAGTGTGGTTAAAGCGAGAGAGTAGCCAACGGTCTAAAGGTAGAGTAATTTTTTTAAAATCGGGGATTGAAGGTTGCCATTGATCTTGATTGGCACGTTGAATGAAGAAGCGGTAAGAATTCCAGAGAATCAGCAAAAAGTCACGTTTGACTTGGTCGGCAGTGGAATAACCAAAATTAACTTTAGCAAAAGCTTTTTGTTGACAATAGAGCCAACGCATGGGATCGGCGCCGATTTTAGCGACGGCCTCATAATAAGGAATGCCATTGCCTTTGGTTTTATGAATGATTTCTCCTTTATCATCACGAACTTCACCGTGGGTGACCACATTTAGATAGGGAGCTCTATTTTCTAAAGTGACTCCGAAAAAAAGTAAGGAATAAAACCAAAGACGGATTTGTTCGGTCATTTCCAAAACCAATTCTGCCGGGAACCATTTTTGCCAATAAGCTTTATCTTCAAGATATTTAAGAGTAGAAAAAGGCACAACTCCGGCGTCAAGCCAGACATCGCCAACATCAGGGATACGTTTAACAGCTTGACCACATTTAGGACATTTAATTTCGATGGTATCAATCCAGGGGCGGTGGAGTGATGGGAGTTTATCGACTAATTGAGGATCAACAGCCAGGGATTTTAATTCTTCTTTGGAGCCGATAACAGTTAATTGGCCACAGTCACATTCGTAAAAAGGTAAGGCTAGACCATAAAAACGTTTGCGGTTGATAAGCCAATTTTCCATGGTGTCAAGCCAGTTTTGCATGCGTCGACCAGCAAATTTGGGTTGCCAATTAACTTTTTTAGCGGCTTCTTTGAGTAATGGTTTGATTTGATGGGTATCAATGAACCAAGAATCTTCAAGGCGAAAGAGACATTTGGTTTTACAACGCCAACAGTGAGGATAACGATGGGTAATTGCCTCACTTTTGAAAAATAAATTTTTCTGTTTTAAATAATCAATAACTTGTTGGTTAACATCATGAGCATAAAGTCCACTTAGATCGCCGTAACCTGGTAAAAAATGACCGGTGCTGTCCAGAGGTGCCAACATGGGTACCTTTAATTTTTTACCCAATTCAAAATCGGCTTGACCGCAACCGGGAGCAATATGAACGACACCTGTCCCCTCTTCCGGGTTGACTTCAGGCCAGGAAGTAATAAAGTGTTTAATATCTTTTTGAGCGGGAATATCGTAGAGAGATTCATATTCCAGGTTGATTAAATCTTGCCCATTTACAGGTGAATACTGCTTGATACCTAAGCGATCGGCGGCGATTTTGGCCAAATAAAGAATTTCATTATCAACTTCGGCTTTGACGTATTCAAACTCAGGATTAATGGCCAAAAGGATATTGGCGGACAAGGTCCAAGGAGTGGTGGTCCAAGCCAAAACATATTCATTGTGACGATTTTTTAATTTGAATTTGAGGTAAACAGAGGTGTCAGTATCAGTCTGGTAACCGTCAGCTTCTTCATGTTGAGAGAGACCGGTTTCGCAACGCGGGCACCAAGTAACAGCACTTTTTTCTTTGACCAACCAACCTTTTTCATGAACTTTTTTAAGGAAATGCCAAATGTAGAGATTATTGGTGGCGGAATTAGTGTAATAGGAATTGGGCCAGTCCATAAACATACCGAGACGAATTGATTGTTCGGTTTGGATTTTAGAAAACTTGTCTACCCGGGCTAGACAGGCTTGGGTGAATTTTTCCATACCAAAATCAAGAATATCTTTTTTGGAATTAAAACCGGCTTCTTTTTCCACTTCAACTTCAACCCACAAACCTTGACAATCAAAACCGTTTTGGAAGCGTTGAGCAAAACCTTGAGCGTTTTTGTAACGTTGAAAAACGTCTTTCAAGGTGCGACCACGGGCATGGTGAACTCCCATGGGATTGTTGGCGGTTAGAGGGCCGTCGATAAAAGAAAAAATTTTTTCTGATTGGTCGTTTTTGTGAAGGTATTGATTAAGAACATCGTTTTCTTGCCACCATTTGAGGACGGCGAGTTCTTGTTCGTCAAAATTAGGTTGATTCGGTAGATCCTTAAAGAAAGCCATAGTTGATTATACAAAAAACCAGTAGCGATAATTTACCCTAGATGTTTAATATCAACTCTACTGATATTAGTTTCATGGTTTAATGTGTTAAGAGACAAACGGCCTTTTGATGGTACTTTTATGCTAAGACGTTTTTCTTTGAGTAACCCGTGGAAAATTACTTTTTTAATTGGTTTGATTTTTAAATTATCACCAGAAAATGTGTATTGAGCTGAGTTGTTTAACTGTATATTAGTGCCGTTATGTTTTTTGTCTCGTATATGGATCTGTGACAAAGTTCTAGAAGACTTGTCTTGAAGTTTTAGATTAAGATTTGCTGCAGTAAGGATGTACTCCAGTGTTTTTCCAGTGTTGTAAGTCACCTTGACTTCGGTGGTCATGGACGGATTATATCACGTTAGTTGTTTTTACGAAGGAAGGCGGGGATATCAAATTCAGTTTCAATTTCCACCCCTTCGGGAACTTCTTGGTCTTCCATGAGAGTTTTAAGTCCGGGGTCAATTTCGGTTTTATTTTCTTCAAGGGAAAGATCGGAATTATTCTCAATAAGGGTTTCTTGGAGAGGGGTGGTGGCTTTTTTGAAAGTGTTATAAAAACGGGCTTTATTGGGGTCAAAACCAGTGGCAATGACAGTGACTTTAATTTTATCCTTAAGTTCGGGATCAATTGAAGCTCCAAAAATAACATTAGCGTCGGGAGCGACATGAGCGGTAATGCTTTTGGCAGATTCTTCAATTTCCGCCATGGTTAAATCAGGTCCGCCGGTAATGTTGATTAAGACTCCCCTAGCACCATCGATATCGACTTCAACCAAAGGCGAATCGATAGCGGCTTCAACAGCAGCCCTGGCTTTATCGGGACCTTCGGCCTCCCCTACTCCCATTAGGGCTGAGCCA
>DBPM01000031.1:884-2528 GCA_002304845.1 Candidatus Shapirobacteria bacterium UBA1420 | reverse complement strand
CAACTTATCTGTTTCCACTAACTTTAACAATTCATCAACTCCCAGAATCATGAGACAATAATATCATGACTCTAGTTTATATTCTTCTGGCTCTGATTCTTTTGGGAATCATTTACTTTATTGTCACCTCTCGCCAACCCACCACCGCCTCTCTGGACCCAAAAACCATTGACGCGATTATTACCATTGCCAATGAAAAATTAGGGGACAAGACTGAGCAAATTAATGTCGATCTTAAAAATAAAAAAGATTCTATTGAAAAAATGGTTAATCAAGTTTTAACCGAACTGGATAAAAACCAAAGCAAATTAGAGTCAGCCGAAAAAGAACGTGTCGGTTCTTTTAATGGTCTGCGTGAAGCCATTGAAAATAACCGCAAAATTACCGAACAACTCTCTGTCACTACCGAAGGTCTCAAAAAAACTCTCTCCAATAACCAAATGCGCGGTGCCTTTGGGGAAAAAGTAGCCGAAGATTTACTTAAACAAGCCGGTTTTGTGATCGGCACCGATTACACCAAACAGGAATCCGAAGGTTCAGGTCGTCCTGATTTTACTCTCTATCTTCCCGACAAAACTAAAATTAATATTGATTCCAAATTTCCTTATAGCGCCATTGTCAAAATGAGTGAGACTGACGATCCTGAGCAAAAAAAACAATATCTTAAAGAATTTGAAAAAGATATCAAGGATAAAATTAATCAGGTTTCCAGTCGCGATTACATTGACCCGGAAAAAAATACCGTTGATTTTGTTATTGTCTTTATTCCCAACGAAATGATTTTTTCCTTCATTTATGAAAAGTTTCCCAATCTTTTAGATGAGGCTTTTAACCAGAAAATTGTTCTGGCTGGGCCATTCTCTTTTACTGCTATTCTACGCATGGTACGTCAGGCCTATGACAATTTCCGTTTCCAAAAAAACATCCAGGGGATTATTACCCAGATCAAGGTCTTTGCCATTGAATATCAAAAATTCAGCGAAGAATTCAATAAATTCGGCGACAGAATTGACAATCTGCAAAAACAATATAATGTCGTTTCCCAAACCAGAAACAATAAATTACAGAAAGTTATCGACAAAATTCAGCTTGGTTCTGAATCGGATCAACTTCAAATCAAGGCCTAAATTAGCACTTGACATCAGTTAGTGCTAATAGTATTATAGTGCTAATGGCAGATTTAACTCAGCGTCAAATCAAAATTCTCAAGTGTGTTACCGAAGAATTTATCGACTCGGCTCAGCCTGTCGGCTCGGAAACCCTTGAGCGTAAATACAATTTAGGTATTTCTTCGGCCACCATTAGAAATGAAATGGCGGCTTTAACCCAGCTTGGTTTTTTAAAAAAAGGCCACCTATCTTCTGGTCGATCACCGACCTCTATGGGTCTGAAATACTATGTCAGAAACCTAATGACACCCAAAAGTATGTCCGTCAGTGACGAAATTGGTGTCAAGGAAAGAGTCTGGAACTACCGTAATGAATTCGACAAACTCTTAAAAGAAACTACCAAAGAACTGGCTCAAAAAACTCGTTCTTTGGCTATTGCCACCACTGATCAAGGCTCAATCTATAGTTCAGGCTCCTCGAATTTATTAGAAGAACCGGAATTTTACAACATTGATGTTACCAAAACAGTTTTATC
>DBPM01000031.1:0-853 GCA_002304845.1 Candidatus Shapirobacteria bacterium UBA1420 | reverse complement strand
ACTTATCAAGCTGGTCCTCATCGTGGTATTGTGGGAGTTGTTGGTCCCGCTCGGGTCCGCTATCCGGTTATCATTCCGGTGGTTGATTATTTTGCTGATCTTATTTCTACCCTTACAGGTTAATTTTTTTATGGACAATTCAAGAAACAAAAACAAGTCTAAAAATCTGTCTTCTGTAGCCAAATTAGAGACTCAAGTCAAAGAGTTACAGGAAAAACTTAGTCGATCTTTAGCTGATTATGCTAATTTACAAAAAAGACATGAAGATCATCGTCAAGTTTTTGCTACTTTGGCTATCACCGGTTTTGTCAGTCAAATGTTGGAAGTTTTAGATGAATTTTTACTCACTTATAAACATTTACCTGATCCTGGTCTCAAAATTGCAATTGACAAATTTGAAAATGTGCTCAAAAATCAAGGCCTGGAAGAAATCAACCTTAAAAATGCTGACTTTGATCCCCAGATTATGGAGTGTATTGAAGTGGTCAAAGGTCCTGACAACAAGGTTGTTGAAGTTAAGAAACGTGGTTATTTATTAAACGGCCAATGTTTACGTCCCGCCCAAGTGGCCGTGGGCAAAAATTAATTATTAATTAACAATTAAAAAAATAAAAAATATGGCAAACAAAATTATTGGTATTGATTTAGGTACTACCAACTCCTGTGTCGCTGTCATGGAGGGTGGTACCCCTAAAGTTATTCTCACTGCCGAGGGTAGAAACACTATTCCTTCTGTAGTGGAACCGGTTAAAAAACTAGTTGGGGATTTGGCCAAGCGCCAAATGGTTCTCAATCCCCAAAATACTATTTTTAGTATCAAGCGTTTAATGGGTCGTCGTATTGATGATCCCGA
>DBPM01000019.1:2722-10657 GCA_002304845.1 Candidatus Shapirobacteria bacterium UBA1420 | reverse complement strand
GTATTCCAATTGCCAATATATTGATTGAATTGACTAGCACCTCTAAACATATGTGCCATATTATTTACATTTTTTGTATTCCAATGACCAATTGGCTGATTAAAGTTCTTGGCTACAAACATAAACGACATATCAGTGACATTGACTGTGTTCCAATTTAGAGGTTTGCTACTTCCGCCTGGCACATCACCATTGTTAAAATTGGTTGCACCATTAAACATACTTGCCATATTAGTAACTTCACCAGTTTGCCAATTACCAATATACTGATTAAATGCTGTAGCATTATAAAATACATTGGACATATTCTTAACCTTGCTAGTGTCCCAGGAGCCAATATCTTGATTAAATGTTTTAGCATTGTAAAACATCAATGTCATACTTGTTACATTCCCTGTATTCCAATTGCCAATATATTGATTGAATGAGGTGGCACTACTAAACATATTGTTCATAAAAGTAACTTTGGAGGTGTCCCAATTTAAGGGCTTACTGCTGGCACCCGGAGCGTCGCCATTATTAAATGCAACAGCTCCACTAAACATGTATGTCATACTGGTAATTTTCCCAGTTTGCCAATTTCCAATATATTGATTAAACGAGCTGGCATTAAAGAACATACCAATCATACTGGTAACATTATTAGTATCCCAAGAGCCAATTTTTTGGTTAAATGCTTTAGCACCATAAAACATATATGCCACATTTTGAACATTTTGAGTATTCCAGTTCATGGTGTTATTACTTGCACCAGGTGCTTCACCATTATTGAAATTAGTAGCCGCATTAAACATGTATAGCATGCTGGTGACATTTCCTGTATTCCAGTCACCAATATATTGATTAAATGAAGTAGCTCCATAAAACATGTATGCCATATTCTTAATATTGCTAGTGTTCCAGTTATTCATTGAACTATGACCAGTAAAAGCAGTAGCACCATTAAAAGCATAGGACATATCTGTAACATTTGATAAATCAGGAGTATCAGTAGCAGTTAGTTGCATGTTTTTCATGTCCTTGAAAGCAGACATAAAGCTTGACCATGGGATAGTACCCCATTGTTTAATCTCTAGGAGTTTAGCTTTTTCATCATCAGCTAAATCAGGAGCATAAAAACGAAGTGGTCTAGTAGATCTAACACAAACATCATATGTACCTGCTGTTGGATAATTATGTGTAGCTAAGCTAGTGTAAAACAGTTCGTAATTGTTATCACAGTTCCAAGAGACTTCATATGTATCTGTAGCTACTTTCAAAAATCTTAAAGTTACTTTAGTTGGGTCAGTTGCTCCAGCAACATTAGTTTGCCATCTAGTAACAAATAGGTCAGAAGAGTAGGCGTGAGCGAGGTGAGGTGAATAAAAGTTACTGATAAAAATTAGGGTCAGTAGACCAAGACTAATGAGAATGGTTTTTAGTTTGGTCATAGATAGAAAAATTATATAAAAAAAAAGAAATTAATGCTATGATGTTAAGTGAATTAATTTTTAAAAAGGAGATTTTATGGACGTAAAAGCATTTGTAGTTAATATCGAAGAAGAAACTTTAGGTAATGATAATTTTAGAAAAGTACTATGGACTGGTCAACACAGTCAATTAGTTTTAATGAGTCTTAATCCGGGTGAAGATATCGGGGCGGAAGTACATGAAATTGTGGATCAATTTTTTAGAGTTGATGAAGGTGAAGGCAAAGTGATAGCAGATGGCCAGGAGTATGAGATTAGAGATGGTTATGCAGTCTGTATTCCAGCCGGAACCGAGCATAACATTATCAATACTTCAGCTGATAAAAAATTAAAACTTTACACTATCTACAGTCCGGCTCATCACAAAGATAAAGTGATTCATGTCACCAAGGCTGAGGCTATGGCTGATACTGAAGACCATATCTAATTTGGGGTGACAGGTAAAGTCAAAGTAGAATTTTCCAGACGGGTTAAAACTTGCCAGTCGATGCTTTGATAAAAAATCCAACCGGCATAACTAAGCAGAATTAAAAAGATAATGATGAGAAAGTAGCCCAGAGGGGTTATTTTGCTTTTCATTTAAGTTTTGCGAGAAATAGTGTAATAAGTGGGATATTTAAGGAAAATGGCAGGACACTCTTCCAAAAGAATTTTTTGAAATTCTTGATAGATTTTTTTGCGTTCTTGAACATCAAAACTTTGTCTCCCCTCCTCCAAGAGTTTATCTATAGGTGGATGATCCAGGTGGGTTAAGTTAGTTTTTTGTTGAGTCGAGTGCCAAAAAACGTACTGATCGGGATCAGTAGGAATACTGCCGTAGGCCAAAATAATGTCATAGTTTTGTAAATCGATTTGAGTGTCGATATGGGCATCAACATTGATGTTGAGGATTTCCTGCCAAGCTTTTTTAATCTCATCGGCCAGAGAAACCAAACGTTGGTCGTTATAAACTAAACTGAGACTTTCAATTTCGTTGTTTTTGAAAAGTTCTTTGGCTCGAGCCGGGTCATAGTTATAAGCTTTAACCTCAGGGTTGTAGGCCCAGGATGAGGGGGAAATGGGAGAAATGGCACGATCATTGAGGTCATTAGTTTTAGGGGTAGCATAGGCCAGAGCTTGACGAAGTGACTTAGAGGCCAGTTTTTTGGTATTAATAAACAGAGCGATATAGCGTTCATCAGTGCGAACATCTTTACTCAGATTGGTGTTGGGCCAATTAGCTAATTCTTGAGGGTCATTAGTCAGGGTGATTTGATCGACTTCTCCGGTTTTGAAAGCATTGATTAAATCATTTTCATGTTGATAGAAACGATAAAGAATAGAATTATCTGTGGATTTAAGAAGAAGAGTTTTAAGATTACCTTCGCTATAGCGATATCTTTTGACGACATGAGTACCTAGACCATCAAAGTTTTTCTTAATTAAACTTTTGCTGAGAGTGGATAAAATCGGACTAAAAGTGGTATTACTTTTGACGACAACATGGGTATAATCGGGATAAGAAAATTCTAGCCCGGGAATTTGATAATTGATGTCTTTGGCGGTTAGTTTCTTACCACGGTGCCAGCTGAGTTGTGGATCAATTTCGAAAGTGTATTGATTGTGTTCGGGGTTGATATCTAGATTTTTGACTAAGGGTGAGGTGGAAAAATGACCACTGTCATCACTTTGAGTTAAACCATAGGAAATTTTTTGAGCAATCTCTTCGGGAAGATTGTTGAGAGAGTAGAGTCCCTCTAAACCTATTTTTTGAATAGGCGGATTGAGTTTAGTATAAAAATTAAATAACTGTTGTCTAAAAATAATGGAAACAGAAACTAAAATAGTGAGGGTTGAAAAGAGTATCCAGTGACGTTTAAGATAGAGAAAAATTAGTTCTAATTTAAATCTAAGTTTGATGGGCATTAAATTTGAGCTTGGATGATGGAGGAGATCAGAAAGCAAACAATAAGAAAAATAGTCAGGTTAAAAGTGACTTTCTCCCATCCTCGTTTTTCAGTAGGGATGTCTGAAAGTGATTGGCTGTCATTGATACCTTTGGATTGCATAAAAATTAAAGTGACTAAAGCGATAGAAATAATGATTTGAATAATAGTTAAAGTTAGTTTCATAATTTTTTAAAAATATAAAGTAGAGTGCTGATAAAAAAAGAAGTAAAAAGATAGGCCCAAAAACCACTAAGGAAGTAATTGAAAACTGTTAGCGAAGCAACCTCAAAACCACTAATGAGATAGACGGCTAAATAAAGACCCAAGGTTTGAATAATGATTCTCACCAGTCCTAAAGTAAGAACGGTGACGGGTAGAAGTAAGATTTTTAAAATTGGTTTAAGGATTAATTCAAAAATGGCCAGAATTAGAGCGACATAGATAATAGTGGGAAATTTTGGAGAAAAAGTAAGGTTACCAAAAAGTTCCTGGTGAATAACTAGAGCAAAGCCTAAATAGAGGCTGTATTTAAGAATTTTTTTCATATTTTTTACTAGTAATCATTATACCGCCTAAAGTGAGGATTATCAGACTGAGGATAATCAGCGTGCCCAGATTGATAAAATGAGGTAGGTAAAACAGACTGGTTTGACTTTGACGATTTTCACTATTTTTTAAAATCACGCCAATTTTTTGATAATTAGGAGATAAGGTAGTCAAAAAATTAATTTTAGGGAGAGCTAATGATACGGTAGAATAAGGTAAAATAGTGTCCGCATCGTGGGTGTAGTTGAGATTGGGGATGGAAATATAAAGACCTTTAATGGCATTGGGAGTAGGATTTTCTAAGATAAGTTGATTTTTTGCCAGAGAAACTTGAGGTAGAGGTTGTTGACTGATAAGTTCTTCTTTAGCAAAAGTAATGTTAATAGATTGGGAACCGTCCGGGTGTGGATAGGCTCCTGGCGGTAAGGGTTGTTGGCTATTGAGACCATGAGTAACAAAGGTAATATGGTTAAGATCAAGTTTATTAAAATAGTCGATGCCACCGGTAGTTTTTTCCCAAGTGGGATCAATAGCCAACCATTGTTGTTTTTGAAAATCATAATATTCTGGCCAAGCATGTAAAATATCACCTTCATTACCCACCGGTTTCATTTTAGGATTGTTGGTATAAGCAAAACCTTGGATTTCCCGAGCAGGAATTTTTTGTTGTCGAGCTATGGTGATAAAAAGATCGGTAAATTCGGTACAAAGTGCGTTTTTAGGATCATCTATGGCAGCCAAGGCACCTAAACGTCCGACTGAGGAATTAAAACGATCATAGTTGTAGTCCAAGGTCTTAACCACAAAGTCATAGATTGATTTGGGACCAGGAAAATCTTGGCTAATGGTGGTGAATTTAGGATCAGAAACCGGCCAAAAAGTTTGATCGAGAAGATAATTTTCTGGGTTGGGTAAAGAAGAGCCTAGGTTTAAGCCGGTTTTCACCTGACCTGAGGCGGTAATACTTAATTCTTGACCGGCTTTGAGTTGGTAAGTAGCTAGCCAATTACCGTCGGCATCAGGATGGATATTTTGAGGAGGTGGATCAATTTGGCGATAAAAAACAGCTTGACTGTGAGTGTCAGGAATGATGGCAATTTCGGCAGTAGCGGGAGAAGAATGATTATTTTTCAGAAAATAACGGAGATTAAAATCAAAAAGTTGATAATTGCCTAAAATAATAAGATTAGATTTACCGGGATGTCGAGTGAAAGAAATCAGGTTGTCAGGTGGCTCATTTTTAAAGACTACCGGGATAGAGGCAAAGGAAAGAGGACCAAAATTATCGGGAGTACTAATGTTGACTTCTGAAGATAAATTATCCGAAATTTGGGGAATAACTATCTCCCAAGTTTTACCTTTATGTTTAGCAAAATCTTTAATGTGATAGTTGAGAGTGAGGTTGTTTTGTTGATTGAGGCCGACTTTAGGGTGACTGAGTTTTAATTTAATTTGGTGATGATCGTTTTCAGATTTAAATTGATCCAGAATGTTATTAGTGCCATCAGTAGCGCTTAATTTGTCAATTTGATAACCGCTGATATTTAATTCATAACCCTGAAGATAAGTTTCGGCTTTTAAATTAGTAATTTGAATTTGATGATTAACTGTCGCCTGACCACGGTGATCGACCTGATAATTAATGGTCTCTTTGAGAGCGTAATTATCATTGGCCAGTGAAAGCTTGGGAAAAAGCAGGCTTAAAAATATTAAAAAGAGAAACATAATTTAATATTAGCATTAGAAAAAGGTTGACTTCGGGTATTGTTCGTGTATTATAAAGACATGCCAGCAGTAGTTTATAAAAGACAAAAAGAAATTTTAGATTTAATTAGTAAATCCATTGACAAATATGGTTATGCACCGACATTGACTGAAATTGCCCAAGAATTGGGATTATCGTCATTAGCTACGGTTCATGAACATTTGACAGCTTTGGAAAAAAAGGGTCTAATTAGGCGCTATCGGGGGGCGGTGAGAGGTATAGAACTGTTAGATATTGAAAAAAAGCAGGAAGATAATGTTGAATTGCCAGTGTTGGGATTTATTGCTTGTGGAGAGCCGATTGAACCATATACAGATCCAAATGCGACCTTGTTGGTATCTTCATCTTTAGTGAGGCCGGGAGATAAGTCTTTTGTCTTGCAAGCCAAAGGTGATTCAATGATTGATGATGGGATTTTGAATGGTGATTATGTGGTAATCAGAGAACAGGCAGAAGCTAGAAATGGAGACATTGTAGTGGCAGTTTTAAAGAATGGTTTTGCTACCTTAAAACGTTATTATCAGGAAGCTAATAGAATTCGTTTACAGCCAGCCAACTCGACTATGAGTCCCATGTATGTTACCGATGTCAGTATCAGAGGTAAAGTAGTGGCAGTGATTAGACAGTTTAATTAAACCATGCTTTACATCATATCGACACCTATCGGTAATTTAAGAGACATAACTCTTAGAGCTATCGATATATTGACATATATCGATATATTGTTGTGTGAAGATACTAGAAAAAGTGGGTTATTGTTAAAAGAATTAGGGATTAAAAATAAGCCAGAGTTAGTTTCTTTTTATGATGAAGTTGAAGCTCAAAAAATTCCAGAAATAATTAAATGGCTGGAATCGGGGAAAAAGGTAGGCTTAGTTTCTGATGCCGGTACTCCCCTATTGTCTGATCCAGGGTGGTTGTTATTAAAAAGATGTCAAGAAAAAGGGATTCCTTACACAGCTGTACCGGGGGCAAGTGCGGTGATAAATGGATTGGTATTGTCAGGTTTACCAATGGGCAGATTTTCTTACTTGGGTTTTTTGCCCAAAAAAAATGGAGACAGAAGAAAAATACTAGAACAATATAAAAATATAGAGGGTAGTAAAGTGGTTTATGAATCGCCGTTAAGAGTAGAAAAACTAATTGAGGAAATTAGGGATATTTATGGAGAGAAGACGGAAATTAGAATTATCCGAGAGATGACGAAAAAATTTGAAGAGGTGAAAAAAGATTGGGACGGAGACACCAGAGGTGAAGTGGTAGTAGTGTTTATTTAAGTTTTTTAGCTTCGGCCCAGGCAATAATTTCTCGGGTACGGTCGATAGCATCGGGGGAAACAGAGATAGAAGTAATCCCCCATTTAACCAATTTTTCAACCAAATCAGGGTGATTGCTGGGAGCTTGTCCACAAATACCAACCATAATGCCACGTTTTTTAGCTTTGACTACCAATCTTTTTAAGGACCAAAGGACAGCCGGATCTAGCTCGTTGAATTCAGTGGCCACTTCTTCGTTGTCTCGGTCCAAACCAAGGGTGAGCATGGTTAAATCGTTGCTGCCAATAGAAATTCCATCAATACCCACGTCGATGAATTTATCCAAAAGAATGACGTTAGTGGGAATTTCAGCCATCATGAATAATTTAAAAGAAGGTGAACGAAGGAGACCGGCATCAGTAATCAGTTGCTTAACTTTCATCAGTTCTTGAGGAGAACGACAAAAAGGAATCATTAACCAGAGATTTTTTAGGTTATATTTATTACGAACTTTTTTAATAGCTTCCAATTCCATATTAAAAACATCCGGGGAGTTGATATAGCGGATAGCTCCACGAAATCCTAATAAAGGATTGGGTTCTTCAGGTTCATAAAGTTTACCCCACTTGAGATAGCGATACTCGTTAGTTTTAAAATCAGTAGCACGGTAAATAACTGGTCTTGGGTTAAAGTTTTTACAAAATTTAAGTAANNATCATAAATTCAGCTCGGAGTAAGCCAATACCGTCGGTGGGACGCTTGGACATTTCGCGAGCCAGTTCCGGTTCACCCAGATTGAGATAGAGTTTAGTGGCAGTTTTGGGAACAGAACTACTTTTTTTGGTACTTTTGGAAATAGCAGTGGCACCACTGTAAATTTTGCCATTGGTACCGTCAACAGTAACCAAATCCCCTTCTTTAATAATTTTAGTGGCGGTATTAGTGCCGACGACACAAGGAACACTCAATTC
>DBPM01000019.1:0-2670 GCA_002304845.1 Candidatus Shapirobacteria bacterium UBA1420 | reverse complement strand
TTTAATTCTTTAGGATCTTTAATAATCACCGCCGGACCGGAACCGGTACCGGGAGAAGCACCTTGGCCTTCGAGAATGAGTTTGAGGTTACTGTCGATTTGGGTTTGTGAATCCAGATTTTTTTGACTGGTGGCGACGGTAGTGATTGGTCGAGTTTGAACAAAATAGAGTTTATTTTTTTCAATAGCAAATTCAATATCTTGGGAACGACCGTAATGATTATGTAATTTTTGAGCAGTTTTAGCGATTTTTAGCACCATGTTTTTATCTATTTTGCTGCGATTTTGTTTGTATTTAGGCACGGTGGTTTTTTTGTTGCCGTCTTCAAAGCGAGTCAGTTGTATTTTTTGAGGAACATGGTTTTCAAATTTTATGCTCCAATTACTTTTGTCGACGATATGTTGGTCGGGAGTGACGATACCTTGGACAATATATTCCCCCAGCCCCCAAATGGTTTCAATGACAATTTCATTTTTATTGTTGTTGACCGGATTAATGGTAAAACAAATACCGGAAACTTCGCTTTGGACCATTTTTTGAACGGGGACAGCGACGCCAATTTTAAAGTGATTGTATTTATTTTTGACTTGATAAAAAAGGGAACGGGAAGTGAAAAGGCTGGACCAACAGGCTCGAACCTTGTCGACGACGTTAGTTTCGCCAACGACATTGAGAAAAGTATCACCCTGACCGGCAAAGGAGGCATCGGCACTATCCTCAGCGGTGGCCGAGGTGCGGACAGCCACAGGTACGTTTTTAAGACCACCGTAATCACAGAGTTTTTTGTAGGCAGTCATAATGTCAAGAGCAATATCTTCCGGGACTGGGGCACTTTTAATCATTTTTCTGATTTTAGCTGAGGACTTATTGAGTTCTTCAGGATTATCAACGTTGGTGATATCCAAAATGGCTTTGATTTTAGGTTTAAGGCCATTACTCTCGATGAATTTGAAATAGGCGTGAGTGGTGGTACAAAAACCATTAGGAACCGGGATACCATTGTTGTACATTTCACCTAAGTTTCCGCCTTTACCGCCAACTATAGAGACATCATCAAAATGAATATCTTTGAACCAGAGAAGATTGACTTTATTGGTATTCATTTGCCCTCCCAACCCCGATTTGGGGAATTTCTAAGCGCTTCATTTTCATCGGGACGTTGATTATCATCTTGGAGTCGATAAGTGGTACCGATTTCCGGAGTCGAGGCTTCAAAAAGTTGACAGTCGGTGACGGCTTGGAAACGATGAACGGTATTAATAGGAATAGTATAGCCATGGAATGGTTGCATGGCTTCCGTTTTGAGTTCGTCTTGGCTTGGTCCCCAGATAATATTACATTCACCGGAAAAAAGACAAAGAGTCTCTAGTTTTTGATCATGGTATTGGAGAGAGAGGCGTTTACCAGCTTTGATTTCCAGGATTTTAGCAGCGTAAGGGGAGTCGGGGTTGGTAAGAATAATTTCCCGCCCCCAAGGTTTGTCGACAATTTGGGCAGTCATATAAAAATAATAACATTTTACTGCATGAGTGTGAGCATTAGTCTTTCCAGAGCCATTTCTTTAGGTTCAAAGAGGCGACCGCTTTTGGATTTGTAGTCGATATCGATGAGTTGCAGATAGGCATCTTTGAGTTTGTTTTCAGGGAATTTAGAAAAAGTGATTAATTGTCGCCGGAGAGTGTTTTTGAACCAAAACATGATTAGTTCGAAAGGGAGATGTGACAAAAGTTGTTGATATTTTTGAGAAAAATCTTTAGCGTTACCGGGACGCAGGGAGTTGAGACAACTAAATAGCATTTCCGGGAGATTAAAAAGTTGAATTTCGGCGCTGGGGAAAAGTCTGAGTTTGGTAGCTTCAATTTTTTTAGATTGCCAGAAAAGATAGGTAAAATCAGGATATTGATTAATTAATTTAACCGCTTTGTCGAGAGTGTTTTTTAAAAGTGAAAAAAAATTTTCAATAATAATAACTTTGTCTTCGGAAAAAAGCGAGGCGGTGTTTAAAAAACGATCAAAAGAATCCAAGTCGAAAGATTTGATATCACTTTTAAATTTTTGAGCAGATTTAAACTCGTCGATTTTGAGGCTAAAGTTTTGATAACTGGTAGCCGTATCATCACCGTGGAAAATGTAAATCATGGCGGTGACCCCGGAGGGAGTCGAACCCTCGATTGCCTGGATGAAAGCCAGGAGTCCTAGGCCACTAGACGACGGGGCCAAAACACAAGGTATTTTACCAAATATTTACTTAAAAATAATTATTGATAGGTAGATGGTACTAATAAGTGTAATAACAGTAAGGCATTGATAGAAGGTTTGATAAATAAACCAGACAGAGTCGTTTTTAAAGAGTTTATAGCCAAATAAAGTGTTAGGGGGGTTACGATGTTTGTTAGCAAATTGTTCTTGGAGCCAATAGATTGTTTCGCCTAAACTACGGATCAGCCAAAAAACGGAAAGAAAAAGGAGAAATAGATACCAGTTATGAATGAAAAAACAGAAACTTGACACAAGAAACCAGAAAGTACCTAAAATGATAGCATCACCCCAAACAAAAATACCATAGGGTAACAGCCAAGGTGTTAAACCAAAAGAATTATGTTTTTGGCTAACTTCATAAATCCCTCTGAGAGTCAGACAGAAGGCAATAAGACCGAAGAGAGAAATAAA
>DBPM01000012.1 GCA_002304845.1 Candidatus Shapirobacteria bacterium UBA1420 | reverse complement strand
TCCCTGATTCAAAATGGCATTTTAATCGACAAAGAAAAAGGTTTTCGTCAAGCTCACCCTGACAAAGCTATTTTTGAAAGCAAAATCCAATTTCCCGGTCTTTTAACTCAAATCAATCTCATGAGCAACAACCCTGGACTGCTCAATTCTCTCAGCTCCTCTTTTGGTATCTATACCAACCCCCGTGGTAATTTTCTCAAGAGCTCCCAACCCGGAATTTTGTTCCGAAAAAATCTGCAAAAATCACTTTTTAAGCGTACTTTTTTACCCGGTCTTTCCACTCAAATCCTCAATGTTGACGAACTTTCCGCTCTCTGGCACTTCCCCACCTCTCAAACCAAACTGCCCAATATTGCCTGGGGTAAACACCTCTTTGCCGACCCCCCGGAAAATCTGCCGGTTGCCACCGGCCTCTCCGATGAAGAAAAAGCTAAAATTACCTTTTTTGCCAAAACTGAATTTCACAACCAAGAGGCGATTTTTGGTATCAAAGAGGGTGAGGATCGTCGTCGTCATACCTATATCATCGGAAAATCCGGTACCGGTAAAACCACTCTTATTGCCAATATGGCCATTGATGACATCAGAAAAGGCCGTGGTGTCGCCATTATCGACCCTCACGGCGACCTTTGCCAAACTATTCTTGACTATATTCCCGCCTCCCGCATCAATGATTGTTGCTACTTTAATCCCGCCGATCCCGATTATGTCTATCCTCTCAATGTCCTAGAAGCTCAAAACGACTCCCAACGAGAGCTGGTTGCCTCCGGTGTTATTTCCATTTTCAAAAAACTGTATGGCAACATTTCTTGGGGACCCAGACTGGAACATATTCTCAGAAATGCCGTTCTCACCTTGGTCAACACTCCCAATTCTGATTTAACCCATATTGTCGAAATTTTAACCAGTAAACCTTACCGTCAAAAAGTCGTTTCCCAGCTTAAAAATCAGACTCTGGTTAACTTTTGGAAAAATGAATTCGACCGCATGGACGATAAATTCCAACAAGAAGCTGTTGCTCCCATCCTCAACAAAGTCGGCCAATTTATTTCCTCAAGTAAAATCAGAAACACCATTGCTCACCCCAAATCCAAGGTCCGTATTGAAGATATTATGAATCAAAAAAAGATTCTGATTGCCGACCTGTCTACTGGCAAACTTGGTGAAGATAACTCCGCTCTCTTGGGTGCCATGTTAATTACCCAAATTCAATTATCCGCCATGAACCGGGTTTTTCAATCCGAATCTGAACGCTCCGATTTTTATCTCTATGTTGACGAATTCCAAAATTTTGCCACCGAAGCCTTTATTAAAATTCTATCTGAAGCTCGTAAATTCAAACTCAACCTGATTGTGGCTAACCAATATATGGCCCAACTTGATCGCTCTATTCAAGACGCTCTTTTTGGCAACGTCGGTTCTCTCTTATCTTTCATTGTCGGCAACCAAGATGCCTATATTCTCCAAAAAGAATTCGGCCCCAAGTTCCCGGCTGAAGATTTGGTTAAAATTGGTAAGTACCAGATTATTTGCAAACTCAGTATTGACTCCGAAACTCAAAACCCTTTTTACGCCACTACTCTCCCTCCCTTAGCCTGTAAAAATCAAGGTCGAGACAAAGTCATCCGCAATTCCCAAGAACGCTGGGGTAAAAAATTGGGTTAACCTAGCTTCAATTTGCCTCTTGACAAATATTATAAGACTATCCTATATTTATATTAAATATACACATTTTAAAAAAACATATGTCTAAAGAAACTATAGGATATAAACCAACAAGCTTAATGGGTATGCCTGAAACCAGGTCTCAACCTCAATCACGCGAAACTGAAGCAACTACTGAAGTTAAATTCCTAAAACTAAGTCCTCTTGACACACAACTTGCTCGGTTAAAAACCGAAAAAGATATGAAAGAATTTGATAAATTTGCCCAGATTGTATCCTCAGTAGGCCTTTCTGCTCTAGATATTCCCAGTAATTATTAATTAATATAAGTATGACCGAAAAACAACCCAAGTTTTTTCATAGAATTGAAAACAATCGCGTCAACCATCTTGGCGACGAATTCAGGCTGGCTTTTACTCCTGATCCTGATTTGCCTCAAATTAGGGTTTCTTCCAACTAGCCCACTTACAATTCGGGTAATCACTGCAACCATAAAACTTCCTCCCGGCTCTGGTTCTCTTGATCACTCCTTCTTTACCGCAGCTCGGACACTTAAAGCCAGCTTTTTCCTGGTAAGTAGCGGTATATTTACACTCCGGAAAACGACTGCAAGAAATAAATTTTCCAAATCGACCCAATCTAATCACCAACTCCCCTTGCCTGCACTCAGGACAAGGTCTACCCGTTGATTCGGTTGCCACCTTAACTCTGTCGGCCACCGCCTCTACCTTCTTTACCTCAGGTTCAAATTCACTCCAAAATTGCTTCATCATCTGCTTCCACTCTGTTTTACCTAAAGCTACCTTGTCCAAATCTGCCTCCATCTCCGCCGTAAAAGGCAAAGATAAAATTTTTGGAAAATTTTTAGTTAAAAATTCGTTGGTGGCTATCCCCAAGGCTGTCGGTTTAAATTTACCTTCTTCCCTCTCAATATATTGCCTAGCAATAATTGTCGAAATAATCGGCGCATAGGTCGAAGGTCTCCCAATTCCCTGTTTTTCCAAAGATGCCACCAATGATGCATCCGAATAACGTGGTGGCGGGGCCGTTTCTCCTTCTTCAATCAATATTTTCTCTGCCTGCAACTTTTCTCCTTCTTTCAATTCCGGTAATAATTGATCTTCATGTTTATCACCATAAATTCGGTAAAATCCATCAAAAAGCACTCTCAAACCACCAGCTTTAAAAATCGAATTACCATTACCCAACTCGATACTGCTACTTTCCAAGCGCGCACTCGCCGCTTGCGTCGCCACCGCTCGTTGCCAAATCAGCTGATACAATTTTGTCTCTTTGGCATCCAATCCTTCGGGTGTTTTAACCGCTACCCGAGTTGGTCTGATTGCCTCATGAGCTTCTTGAGCATTTTTGGATCGGTTTTTATAAACCCTAACCTTTTCCGCCACATAATCCTGTCCATAATTTTTACCGATATATTCACGAAACTCCTTAATCGCCTTGTCTGATAAATAGACTGAATCCGTTCGATGATACGTAATTAAACCCTGTTCATATAATCTTTGTGCCAAAGTCATGGTTTGTTTTCCCGACCATCCAAAACGTCTGGCCCCGGCCTGTTGTAATTTCGAAGTTGTAAAAGCCGGTACCGGACTTTTACTCGATTGACGACTTTTAATCGCCTTAACTGTAAATTCTTTTTCTAGTTCAGACTCATACTTTTCTGCCTCAGATTTACTGGTAAAAAGTGATTTTGAAAAAGTATAACTGCCATCAAACAACTTTAATCTCTGACTGCTGATAAAATTTTTATTTCCAATCTTAACAAGTTCGGCTTCAAACTTAGCTCCCTTTTTAAACACCGCTTTAATCTTAAAAAATTTCTCCCGGGCAAATTTTTCTATTTCTTTTTCTCGCTCACAAATTAATCTCACCGCTACCGACTGGACCCGTCCCGCTGACAAACCTCTTCGTACTTTTTTCCATAACACCGGTGATAAGGAATACCCTACCACCCGATCCAACACTCGTCTTCCTTGTTGAGCATTCACCAAATTCATATCAATTTTGGCCGCTTTCTTTAGTGCCGCTTCCACCGCTTCTTTAGTAATTTCATGAAAAGATACTCTAGCAATTTTCTCTTCTTTAATTTTCTTTTTTTGACCCTCAGTCAATAACCACTCCACATGCCACGCAATTGCCTCTCCTTCCCGGTCCGGATCAGAGGCTAAAAAAATCTCGTCTGCCTTTGACGACAATCTTCCCAATTGAGAAATTACTTCCTTTTTTTTAGGATCCAATACATACTCAATCTCAAAACTCTTCAAATCCACCCCCATTTTATTCTGGGGCAGATCCCGAAAATGTCCCACTGTTGCCATCACTTCAAAATCCTTTCCCAAATACTTGGAAATAGTTTTCGCCTTGGTTGGAGACTCCACTATTAGTAACCGTTTATTCATCTTTGACATTGTCATCTATTGTAATATCTCTGTCAAGCGTTCAATCTCCACGATAGGTATCGCTCCTTGAGCCACCAACCAATTCGGGGCAAAACTATTTTCTTCATTAATTCTGCCTACAATTCCGTATACCGACTTCCCTTTTTCCGCAAATTTTTCCGCCAATAACAACGTCCCACTCTGCTTACCACCCTCAACTACTATCAATTTATCCGCATAATTTGCCACTTCTTCATTCAACTTCTCAAAATCGTTACCCTTAAAAATTTTTTTGGCTCCCCATTTCATCACTTCTCGATTACAACCACTCACCTCTATGGTCACTACCTCTTCATGCTTCAATTCGGCCATTAATTGCCCAATTATCTCCCGGCCATAAGCGCTCATTCTTCTGCTCCCCACCACCGCTATTTTCATTTTCTAGGCACTATGGTTTCCGGCTCATTAAACCACTCTTTTAATATATCGCCCACAATTGGTGCCGCCACATCACTACCCTCTCCACCTCTTTCCACCAACACCGTCACCGATATTTCCGGATTATCAGCCGGGGCAAAAGCTGTTAACCAAGCATGAGTGTCTTTACTCCCATCTCCCAATTCTGCTGTACCTGTCTTACAAGCAATTTCAGTTTTAAAATTAAAGAGTGGCCACGCTGTTCCTCCCTCATTACAGGCTTCCACCATGCCTCCAATCACTAAATCCCAATTTTCGTTTTTAGCCTTCACTTGAGTACAATTAGGCGCACTCTCTGCCAACACACTTGGTTGACACTTTTTCCCTCGGCTGGCAATAATATTTGTGGCTAGATTCATTTGCAATGGAGTCACTGCCAAATTTCCCTGACCTATGGCCATATGATAACTGTCTCCCAGATACCATCTCTCCCCCATATGCTTCTTTTTCCAGGCATCATTGGGCACCAGTCCCTCCACTTCTCCAGGCAATTCTATTCCAGTAATTTTCCCCAAACCAAAAGCACGAGCCCATTTATCCATGGCCTCCACCCCCATTTTCTCTCCCAATTTATAAAAGAAAATATCGTTTGATCTTTTTAGACCTTTAATCACATCCACCATGCCATCGGTGCCACCTCTTTTGGTCCATAACCAGTTTTTAAACTCATATTCTCCAATGGTAATTTTTCCTGTATCCTCAAAAGTCGTCCCAGCGTTAATCGTCCCATCTTCCAAAGCTCCCAGAGCAATTATTGGTTTAAAAATACTTCCCGGATGATATTTAGCCGATATGGCCCGATTCATCATCGGTAAATTCTGGCTGTCTTCCAAATAACTCCTGATGGTAGTTAAGTCGTACCCATAACCGAAATTATTAGCATCATAACTGGGTGAACTTACCATCGCCAAGACTTTACCGTTTTCCGGTTGACTGACTATCACCACCGCCTTTTTACCCTCTAATAATTTATAAATCTTATCCTGCCAAAAAGCATCAATACTCAAATTTATATCTTTACCCTTTACAAAATCCATTTGTCCCAACTCTCGGACTGTCTTCCCGGTTGCGTCAGTTTCTGTCAGTTTGTAGCCATCATTGCCCATTAACTCACAATCCAACACTGCCTCCACCCCGGCCCTACCGACTACACTCAAATTATTTAAATTCCGCCCGCACTTACCTTTTTTTAATTCTTCTTCATTAACCTTGCCTAAATACCCTAAAACATTCGAAGTTGATGCTCCATAAGGATAAAATCTTTTCATTTCCCCATTTAGTTCCACATTGGTCGCCATACTTCTCCCTTTTCTGTCAAAAATTTCTCCCCGAGCCGCCGGAATTATCGTCCGAGTCAAGCGATTGTTTTGCGCCAAATCTCGATAATAAGCTCCTTTAATCACATTCAGTTTCAAAACTACTACTAACAACACTCCAAAGGTCGCTATCAATAAACCTTTCAACCACCAGTATTTCATCAATTCATTCCTGAAATTAATTTAACCCGAGCCAACCAATCTTTATTTTCCAATAACTCTCCCATCCCTCTCACCACCCCATACTCCGGATCATTGACGACCACCGCATTCACCTTCACTTCTTCTTCTATATACTTGTCAATTCCGACCAATTTCGAGCCTCCACCCGATAAAATCACCCCTCTTTTTAAGACATCATCGGTCATTTCTGTCGGCATTTCATCTAAAATCAACTTAACTAAACTGGCAATTTTTTTAACCAACATCGCCGTCGCCTCCACCACTTCTTCCGCCCTTAATCGAATACTTTTAGGTAAATTACTCTCCAAATCCCGCCCCCTAATTATGCCTCCCATCTCAATTTTCACTTTCTCAGCCGTATTGATTCCGATCAACAACCCATACTTCATTTTGACGTAATTAATAATCGCCTCATCAAAATCCCTGCCTCCCAAATCTAAACCTCGACTCAAAACAATTCCTCCCATAGATACCAGCGACACTTCGGTCTTGCCACCACCAATATCCAAAAATAGTACTCCACTGCTTTCTTCTAATTTAAAACCGCTACCCAACACTCCCAAAACTGCACTTTCCACCAATGTTACCTTGGCTACTCCAATCTGACTGAAAATATTTCTAAAAGTTCTCATTTGTACTTTACTGATTGTCCCCGGTACCGCCACTATTAATCTGGGTTTAAGAATTTTTGGATAAGCACTGGGGATGTCATAAACAAATTTCATAAAATAGGCCACCAACGCTTCCACCATCTCCATATCGGCAATGGTGCCTCGCCAAATCGGTGCCACCACCTCAATTTGTTTCGGTTCACGATTGTACATATCCTTGGCCCCTTGCCCATAAACTAAAATTCTCTGCACCCCATTCTTTTTCTTTTTCAATCTGGCGACCACCGTTGGTTCCTCCACAATCACTCCTTTATCTTTGGTATAAATTCTGATGTTACTACTACCTAAATCCACCCCCACCTGCCAATAAAAATTTGTCATCCACTCCCCCAAGCTTTTCATGGCTCCAGTATAGCCAATTGCTGGTAAAATTAATAGGTGACTTCTTTAATTCATTCACTCTATTTTCTCCTGGTTTTCTTTACTCCTCTTATCTACACTCTCAACACTTCCGAACTCTTCGAACTCCCTAAAATGTATTTCCTTTATGCTCTGACTCTCTTGATTCTCATTGCTCATTTTGTCAATCATTTACGCACTCACACTCCTCTGTGGCGACCCCATCGACTTCTCCTACCTCTGTTTCTCTTTTTTCTTTCTCAACTGGTCTCGACCTTTTTTTCCGTCGATCCTTACACCTCTATTTTTGGTTATTACTCCCGCCTTAATGGCGGCCTGCTCTCCTTGCTCGCTTATATAATTCTTTTTGTTATTCTCTCTGTCTATATTACCCTCAAATTTACAGAGAAAATGATCAGCTACACTCTCTTTTCCGGTCTTTTAGTCGCCTTGTATGGCATTCTCCAACACTTTGGTATCGATAAAAGCCAATGGGTTCAAGACGTTCAAACTCGAGTCTTTTCTACTTTAGGTCAACCTAATTGGCTGGCGGCATACCTCTGTATTCTCTTACCACTGTCTATCCATCGCTCACTTAAAAACACCAAAAAATCACATTCTATTTTCTGGTATCTAGTTTCTAGTCTCTTGTTTCTTTGTCTCTTATTTACTAAATCAAAAAGCGGTCTTGTCGCCGCCGCCATTTCCTTATCAATTTATTTTATTTACATTTTCTTCACTCATAAAAAACTACTTGTCTACTTATCTATTTATCTAATTATCTTTCTCTCTCTTTCCTTAACTATCTCAAACCCTATCAAAGATTTAGTTTTCCCTCCAAAAAATCCTCCACCAACCACTCAAACTGATACTTTAAATATCACCCCCAGCCAAGACATTCGACGCATCGTTTGGCAAGGTAGCATCGACCTGTGGAAGCGTTTTCCTCTCTTTGGTACCGGTCCGGAAACCTTTGCCTACACCTACTATTGGACTCGACCGGCCGCCCACAACCTCACCTCTGAGTGGGACTTTCTTTACAACAAAGCTCACAATGAATACCTCCACTATTTGGCCACCACCGGCATCTTTGGACTCGCTACCTACCTCTTTTTAATCGCTTATTTTTTTTATTTTTTAAGAAAAAAACCAGCTCTATTGGCCGCCTTTATTTCCATTCTCATTACCAATTTTGCTGGTTTCTCTGTCGTTGTCACTGCTCTTTTTTTCTTTCTTCTTCCAGCCCTAGTTTTACCTGAATTCAAAAAATCATCCCCAAAAACATCTTTCCCTCCACTCATATACGCCTCAATCCTTCTTTTTGCCTTTCTTTTTTATAAAAACATCACCTTTTTTCTATCAGACATTTATTACCAATCCGCTGAAAAAAAACTAACTTCAAACCCATCATTGGCCCAAAAATTAATTACTAAAAGCCTTAAATACCGCCCTCATGAAGCCATTTATTGGAATTTGGCCGCCAAAACTCACTTCCAAAATAAACAAATCGATCAAGCTATTGCCGCTTCCAATAAAAGTGTTTATCTCTCCCCCGCTTCTACCAATCTATGGAAAGAACGAGCTCAACTCTTTGCTCAAATTGCCGTCACCAATCCCCCCGCCTTTATCCATTCCTTGGAAGCTCTGGAAACTACTGCCAAACTAGCTCCTACCGATGCCAAAACCTTCTATCTTTTAGGTCGTTTTTATGAAGCTGCCGGTGACATCGACACCGCTCTCAAACATTATCAAAAGGCCTTATCTTTAAAAAGTAACGATGATTATTCCGCCTTTGCTATTGGCAAAATTTACTTTGATCAACAAAAATATGCCGAGGCCAAAACTTACTTTGAAACCGTTTTAAAATATGCCCCCAACAACACCGACGCCCAAGATTATCTGAAAAACATCAAATAATCGTGTTTATATCCACCACCTTCTTGTCCTCACCCTCTTTCCATAAATAAAACTTACCCCCATCCCTTTTAATATGATCCACAAACAAAATACCCAATAAATGATCATATTCATGTTGCCACAAAATCGCCTCAAAACCTTCCAAAATCTTATTTTTGCTTTCTAGTTTCTGATCTTTAATTTCCTGCCACTGCGCCTCGATTTTCAAATATCTTTTGACCGTTCCATATAAATCAGGAAAAGACAAACAACCCTCTAAAAAATCACTCTCGACACCTTTTTCATCTACCATCTTCGGATAAACTTTTTCCCCAAAATAAGCCACCAATTTAGGATTGATTAATACTCTAACCCCATTTCTTTCTTTCATTCCTAAAAAACTCTTACTCACCCCAATCTGGGTGGCCGCCAAACCGGCCCCGTTTTCACTTTTTTGTAAAATTTCTTTCAATTTATTAATTTCACTCAAAGTCTTTTTGTCTAATTTTTTCACCTCCGCCACCTTTCGACGCAATACCTGATGTGGAAACATAACTATCTCTGTCATAGTCTATTTTACCAAAACTTAGATATAATCCTCTCATGACCAAAGTTATTTTTTTTGGAGCTTCCCTTTATTCCCTACCTATTCTTCAAAAACTTTTAACTCTGGCCGACTTCCAAGTTCCTCTGATTGTCACCAAAACCGATAAAGCTTCCGGTCGTAATCAAAAAATTACTCCCAATCCTGTTGCCCAATTCTGTCAAGAACAACATCTTCCTCTCCTCCAAGTCGACTCTTTTGATTCTCACTTCTTGTCTCTAGTTTCCAGTTATTCGCCCGATCTTGGTCTTTGCGTCGCCTTTGGTCCACCTTTCTTTGACCAAGCCACTATCGATCTGTTTCCCAAAAAAATCATCAACATTCACCCCTCTCCACTCCCCCGTTATCGCGGAGCCACTCCCGGACCCTGGCAAATTATTAAGGGGGAAGAGAATAGTGCCGTCACCTTTTTTCAAATCGACCTTCTTCCTGACCATGGACCAATTATTGCTTCACTACCTCTAAAAATTAATCCGGATGATACCGCTGGTAGCTTCTACGACCGCGCTTTTCAATTAGCTGCTGACCACCTCGACACCGTGCTAAAAAACTATCTTCAAAACCCCACCCAACTCCAAGCTCAAGATCATTCTCAAAAAAGTTATTTCCCAAAAATTACCAAAAAAGAGGCTAAAATTGATTGGCAACAATCACCAAAAGATATTTATAATTTCATCAGAGCCTTAAACCCTTTTCCCATCGCTTGGACCACAGTTTCCAATTCTAAGCAACAAATTCTAAAAATGAAAATTTTCTCTGCCAACTTTAATTCTGCCACTCAAACTCTAACCCCAAAAACCGTTCAAATTGAAGGTAAAAATAAAACTGACTGGTCCCAAATTTCTTCTCACTATACCCCACAAAACTTCTGATTTTTATTCTCAACTATACACATTTACATCTTAAAACAGGCGATTTTTTCTTTGACAAAAAATTTAAATACTGTTTAATTTTTAAAAGGAGGAAAATAAAATGCCTGTCAAAAAAGCCAAAAAAGCGGCTAAAAAAGTAGTCAAAAAGAAAGCTGTCAAAAAAGCTAAAAAAACTACCAAGAAAAAAGTTCGCAAATAATCTCAATCACTAAAAACGGCGCTATTTTTTAGGCGCCGTTTTTTTGATCTCGCCCTTTATTTTTTTTAGACAACGACTACAAAACACTCCTCCGATTTTTTCTTCACCCATTTTCATGGTCACCTTTTGCACATTAGCCTTAAAAGTGCGACTGGTTCTATTTTGAGCATGGGAACGGTTTCGACCAATAGTCGTGCCCTTTCCACATAAACTGCATTTTCTCATAGGCTATACTATATCATAAATTTATGCTTCTAATAACTTCAATTTTAGCTCTAATCATCTCTATTAGCCTGCATGAATTCTGCCATGCTCTCGCCGCTGATAAGCTTGGNNAGTGGTCTACCGGTCATTGGCTGGGCCAAACCCACCCCCATTGATCCCTACAATTTCCAAAACCCCCGTCGTGATGAGGTTATCGTCGCCCTAGCCGGACCTCTCAGTAATTTTCTTCTGGCCTTTCTCTTTTCTCGAATTCACCACCCTCTTAGTGTTACCTTTGTGGTCACCAGTCTGGTTTTAGGTATTTTTAATCTCCTGCCCCTACCTCCTTTAGATGGTTCTAAAATTCTTCTCAATCTCTTACCCCTTGAATCCGCTCATCGCTGGCAACAAGCCCTGGAACAATATGGTCATTTATTGATTATTTTGTTGCTTTTTTCCGGCCTTTTGTCCCGGATAATGAATCCGATTTTGGTTTTTTGTTTGAAGCTTCTTTACTAATTTGCTTGTTTAAATACTCAATCATTGATTTAATTTCTGATGCTTTCATTCCATGAGCCAAAGCACCTTCTTCCAATGTCTCCATTTGCGCCATCCCGCAACCTACACAATGTAACCCGTACTTAAATACCAAAATCTCCGCCAATTCCGGATATCTTTCTACTAAATCCAATAAAATTGTATTCTTACTGATTTTCATCTTATATCTCCTTTAATTTAATTTTTTTTAATTCTTGTTGCCATAAATTACCAACCTTTTGCCAAAAGAATCTCTGTTGACATTTAGCTATCCGATGACAGCCACCTTCACCCAAACATGCTACTGGAGCTTTATTTTCTCCCAAAGCTTCCACTAAATCATAAATAGTTTTCTTTTCCCAATCTCTACTTAATTGATAACCTCCACCTCTGCCTTCCTGAGATCTCACCAATCCAGATTTTTTCAAATCCGTCGCCAATTGCGACAAAAAACGATAAGGTAAATGCATTTTTCGACTCACTTCCGTTAAAGATACATTTTTACCCTTATTTTTCGATAAAAAACTCAAAAAATCCACACTATATTCAACTTTTTTCGAAACCGTAATCATGCTACAATTATAT
>DBPM01000029.1:1840-3352 GCA_002304845.1 Candidatus Shapirobacteria bacterium UBA1420 | reverse complement strand
CGGGTAATTGGCTTTCATGTAAGCAGTACGATAAGCCAACATGCCATAGGAGGCAGCATGGGCTTTATTGAAACCATAAGAAGTGAAGGGTTCAATGAGTTTAAAAATCTCTTCGGCTTTTTTTTGAGTGTAACCATTGGCGATACAACCGGAAATAAATTTTTCTTTTTGAGCGGCCATTTCTTCGGGAATTTTTTTACCGATAGCCTTTCTAAACTTATCCACTTCGACCCAGTTATAACCAGCTAATTCAATGGCAGTATATAAACAGTCATCTTGATATACCAAAAGACCATAAGAGGCTTTGAGAATATCTTTCATTTTAGGGTCGAAATATTCGATTTTATTGGGATCTTTTTTGCGAGCAATATATTCAGGGATAATGGCCATAGGACCAGGACGATAAAGTGCTACCATAGCCATAAGATCTTCCACTCGGTTGGGTTGCAGTTCCTTAATCCACTTGGTCATACCATCACCGCTGAGTTGAAAAACTCCCATAGTTTCACCCCGAGACAACATTTCAAAAGTTTTTTTATCATCCAAAGGAAGCTTTTTAAGATTAACTTCGATACCTTGATTTTTACGGACATTAATAACAGCTTGACGTAAGAAAGAAAGATTTCTGATTCCTAAAATATCGAATTTAATCAAACCAACGTCTTCACAGGCGTGCATTTCGTATTGAGTGATCGGTTTTTCCCCGCCAGATTCAGTTTGAATAGGCGAAAAATCCTGAACAGTGGTAGGAGAAATAACGATAGCACAGGCATGGACTGAAATATGTCGAGCACAACCTTCGATTTGACGAGCAGTATCCATAATTTTTTTGGAATCTGGATCGGTATCATAGAGTTGTTTCAGTTCAGGGGTAATATTAAGAGCTTTATCGATGCTCATGGGAAAACCTTGGGATCCCAAAGGAATAAGTTTACTGATTTTGTCACCAACAGCATATTCATAACCTAAAACACGAGCGGTATCACGGACGGCACCACGAGCCATCATTCGACCGAAGGTGCAGATTTGAGCAAAAGAGCCCTCACCATATTGTTGAATGATATGGAAAAGCATGCTTTGACGCTGGTCGTCAGCAATATCCAGGTCAATATCTGGAGGTGAGGGACGGTCTTTGTTAAGAAAACGCTCAAAAGGGAGACCATAAATTAGGGGGTCAACGGAGACGATACCTAAAACATAGGAAACCAGGGAACCACCAGCACTACCTCGAGTGTTGGTAGGAGTGTCATTTTGTTCACACCAAAGGATAAAATCATGCATGATTAAAAAGTAAGCGGCATAACCTTTGGAGCAAATAATCTCTAACTCATATTCGAGGCGGTTTTGGATTTCAGAAGAAAGTTTTTGACCATAAATTTCTTTAGCACCGGCAAAAACTTTGTGTCTCAAGGCTTCTTCGGCGGTTAAATTGGGAGGTAGTTTAAATTTAGGAAAATACCATGTACCGATTTCAATATTAAGATCACATTTATCGGCAATTTTTTGTGTATT
>DBPM01000029.1:0-1826 GCA_002304845.1 Candidatus Shapirobacteria bacterium UBA1420 | reverse complement strand
GGAGTATTGACCATGGTCAAACGGTTTTGGTCGTTGATAGTGGTTTGAGTATTGATCATGACCAAGACATCTTGAGCAAAGGCATCTTCCGGTTTAAGATAGTGGCAATCATTGGTGGCGACTAAAGGAATACCCAATTCTCGACTGATTTTAATAATACCGGTATTGGCCCGTTCTTGTTCTTCAATCCCGGGATGACGTTGAATTTCTAGATAATAATCGTCAGTAAATAATTTTTGAAAACGAGCAGCAGTTTGTTTGGCTTTGTCATAATCCTTTTCAAGGATTTCAGCAGCGACTTGTCCTTGAGCGCAGGCAGAGAGACAAACTAGGTCTTGATGGTATTTTTCCAATGACTCCCAATCGATACGGGGCTTGTAATAAAAACCTTCACGGTGACCGATACTAACCAGTTTCATCAGGTTTTTGTAACCGGCGGTGTTTTTGGCTAATAAAATCAGGTGATAATTTTTTCGGTTTTGAGAATTTTTTTCATGACGAGAACCGGCAGTCATGTACATTTCTGCCCCAATTATCGGTTTAATATCGTTTTTGACACAGGCCTTATAAAATTCAATGGCACCGTACATGTTGCCATGGTCGGTAATGGCACAGGCAGTAGCCCCCTGCTCTTTCAGTAAAGGAATCAATTTTTTAGTTCTCGAAAGACCATCAAGAAGAGAGTATTCGGTGTGTAAGTGTAGATTGACAAAAGGCATCTATCTATAATTATCAATGTTTAATCTGCAATCTTCAATTGTAAAAAGTGGGTCAAAAGGAGGTAGTGCCAAGAAAATGCGGTTATTACATCACATTTTTTTTAGGGCGGCAATACGGTCTGAGATGGGAGGGTGCGTGGAAAAAAGATTGGCCAGTTTTTGACCTTTGAAAGGGTTATTGATGTAAAGAGAGTCGGTGGCTTTGGAGGCTTGAAGAAAAGGAGCAGAGTCAGAGGCGATTTTCTGGAGAGCGCTGATTAAACCTGAGGGTTGACGGGTGAGAGACACACTGGAAGCGTCGGCAAAAAATTCACGACGGCGAGAAATAGCCAGTTGAATTAATCGAGAAATTAGTGGAGCAAAAATAATCAGAAAAATACTTAAGATTTGAAAAATGTATTTGTTGTGATTATCGTCATCGTCCTTATGATTAATAAGAGAAGGACGGTTAGTAAAATGGATTAAAGCTGAGATAGTACCAATTAAGACGGAGACGACGGTCATAAGTAAAGTGTCGTAGTTTTTAATATGAGACAGTTCATGACCGATAACACCTTCTAATTCAGTGCGATTTAATTCGCGTAAAAGTCCGGTAGTGGCGCAGATGGAGGCATGTTGAGGTGAACGGCCGGTGGCAAAGGCGTTCATAGCCGGAGAATCGATGACATAGATTTTAGGCATAGGGATAGAGGCAGCTTTAGCCAAATTTTCAGTGACAGTATAAAATTCAAAAAAATTTTTTCTATCGGCGACCACAGCTTGGTTTAAAGAAAGAACGATTTTGTCACCGAGAAAATAACTACTAAAAGCTGAAATAGCGGAATAAGCTAGAGCTATGGGTAAAAAAAACTGACTGTCAAAACTGTAGCTGAGAATATAGCCGGTAGCAGAGATGAAACAGACAAAAAGAACGATGATGAAAAAGGAGTGCCGTTTATTGTCGGCAACTGCCTGGTAAAAACTAGCCATCTAAATTAAAGTTGAACTTTAGGAGTCTTAGTTTCAGCGTCGGAGACAGAGGTAACTTCAGGACTATCAGAAGTGGTTAAACCACTTTTTTTAGTGAAACCGAAGAGTGGTGCGATCCAAACTCCGGGAATAGTGCTG
>DBPM01000014.1 GCA_002304845.1 Candidatus Shapirobacteria bacterium UBA1420 | reverse complement strand
GTTTCCAGAGTATTTACATCTGAGACTTGAAAGAGATTTTTGTTTTTGGCATTTTCTAGAGGTTCCAGATTGTCGCGATAACTGTCAATAATTAATTCCTTGATGGCGGTGGAAGAAAGTTGATCTTGGTGTTCAAAAAGGTCTTGAAAATGTGAAGGATGAATACTGTTGATATCAATTTTTGATTTAGATTCATTAAGAAAGGTACGAATGGGACCATTGATTAAATTAGCGACAAACTTAGCAAAATCACTATCTGTACTGTCATTTAAAGCAGTATCAAAGGCGGCAGCAAAGGCGGGATCGCGAGAAAGCAGTTGAGAGTCGGCATCCGAGAGATCTAGTTTTTGATATTGATCTAGTTTTTGGTCCGGTAACAGAGGGATGGTGACCTTAATATTTTGAATTTCTGCTGCAGAAAAAGATATAGGAGGGATGTCTGGCTCGGGAAAATAACGATAGTCAGCACTACCCTCTTTACTGCGTTGTAAAAAAGTTTGGTTTTTAACAGCGTCCCAACCGCGGGTAGTTTTGTTACTAGAATTTTTTTCAATTTTGTCTTTAGCAAATTTTTCTACTTGCCTTTTAATCTCAAAATTAATGGCATTCATAACACCTGTCAGAGAAGCCACGTTTTTGATTTCCACTAAAGGTGTATAAAACCGGTCATCAATACAGACATTGACTGTAGGCTCACAGCGCATACTCCCCTTTTCAATGTCAGCATCAGAAACACCGATGTAACGGATAATTTGTTGGAGTTTGGTGAGATATTTTTTAGCTTCCTCAGCTGAAGTTAAATCAGGCTCAGAGACAATTTCCACCAAAGGAACTCCGGAACGGTTGAAATCCAGCAGAGTGACCCCGTTTTCATGAATTGATTTACCGGTATCTTCTTCCATGTGAGCACGATTAATACGGACACGATGACCATCAACATCAAGGTAACCATTGATAGCAAAAGGTTTTTGAAGCTGAGTAATTTGGTAACCCTTGACCAGATCAGGATAAAAATAATTTTTTCTTTCAAAGAAAGAATCTTGATTAATACTACAATTTAGAGCTAAACCCAGTTTAATACACCACTCACAGGCAGTTTTATTGGGCACAGGGAGAGCTCCTGGGAGACCAAGACAGACGGGACAGGTGTGAGTATTGGCTTTGACATGAAAGTGGTGGGCCGAACAACTACAAAACATTTTGGATTTAGTTTTCAATTCGACATGGACCTCTAGACCGATAATGGGAGTGATTTTCATAATGTAGGCTTTTTCAAATGGTAATCAGTGCGGTCTTCAAAGATTTTGGCAATTTGGTAGACAATATCTTCTCTTTTTTGAGGAGCAATAATTTGAAGACCAATAGGAAGATTGTTTTTATCAAAGGCACAAGGGATGGAAATTCCTGGTAAACCGGCAATACTTGAAGGTTCGACCAACATATCCTGAATTTCACCAAACATGGCTTGACCTTCGGAGGCACCAACTTTTAGGGCGGTAGTGGGAGAGACCGGACCGATGAAAGCATCAACTTTTTGAAATTGTTTATCAAAGTCTTGACAGATAAGAGTTCGGACTTTTTGGGCCTTGGTGTAATAAGCGTCATAATAACCAGAAGAAAGTGAATAGGTACCTAGCATAATTCTTCTTTTAGCTTCTTCGCCAAAAAAAGAACGATCATGACCATAGCGAATACCATCAAAACGGGCCAAGTTACTGGAAACTTCGGAACGCTGAAGAATGGTATAGACCGCAATAGAATACTTGGGATCTAAAACGTCGGAAAGTTCAATAATTTCTGCCCCTAATTTTTTAAAGATGTCGACAGCTTTTAAAATAGCCTCTTTAACCTCAGGTTGAATTTGAGGAGGAAAATAACAGAGGGGTAAACCGAGCTTTAGCCCTTTAAGATTACTAAGAGGGGCAGGTTTTTTCCAAGGAGCTTCGTCAATAGAGGTGGCATCATGAGAATCGTGACCGGACATAATTTCTAGTAAATCAGCAGCATCATCAACTGTTTTAGCGATGGGACCGGGAGAATCAGTACTGGATTTCATGGCGATAACACCGTAACGAGAAACTCGACCGTAACTGGGTTTGAAGCCGACGACACCACACCAAGAAGAGGGTTGACGAATGGAACCAGCAGTTTCGGAACCGGTAGCAATAATAGCTTCATGAGCAGCGATGGCAGCAGCTGAACCACCACTGGAACCACCGGGGAGATGATTTTTATTCCAAGGATTTTTGGTAGTACCAAAATCAGAGGTTTCGGTGCTGGAACCGTGAGCCCAGGCATCTAGATTAGTTTTACCGATAATAATGGCACCGGCAGCTTTAATTTTTTTAATGGTAGTGGCATCATATTGAGGAAGATAATTGTCTAACAGTTTGGAGGAGGCAGTGGTTAGTTGATTTTTGGTTAAAAAATTATCTTTGATAGCAATGGGAATTCCGCCTAAAGGAAGGGAAATATCGACTGATTCGGCTGCTTTGAGAGCTTCTTTTTCAAAGGTGCTGACAAAAGTATTAATATCCTGATCGTGTTTTTTAATTTGAGAAAAACAAGCGGCAACCAAATCTTTAGCAGAAAATTTTTTATCCTTAAGACCTTGGCGGGCTTGTTGTAAATTTAACTCGTTTAAGTTCATTTTTTAATGGTAGCTTTAGTCTTAAAATAACCTTGATGAGATTGTGGAGCTTGAGACAAAGCGCCGTCTTGACTTAAAGACTCTCCAACTTCGTCAGAACGAAAAACATTTTTTTTATGATTAACCTGAAAAGTAGGGGTAACATTTTGAGTGTCTAACTCATTGAGGACCTCAATATACTCGGCTGTTTGGGAAAGTTGGTCTTTAATAAAACTTTCCTCAGGTTTAATCTCTAGGTTCGAAAGTTGGATAATATGGGCAAAATCCTGATCACTAATAACTTTAGACATGGCTTATTTTATCGTAAAATGCGGGCTTTGAGGCGGAGTAGTTTCCAGCGAACTTTGTCAACCAAGTTATAAAGTCTATAAAGTTTGTCATTGAGAACATAATCAAAACTACCGACATATTGGACCAGATTACCACCATAACCTTGTTTGAAACGATGAAAACCGAAGCCGGTTTGTGAGGCGTTAGCATCGGGACCAAGACAACCCCACAAGTCAAACTGTTTAAGACCTAAACTTTTCCCATATTTAGCAACTTCCCACATTAATAAGTTGGGAGCCATAACTTCTCGATGGAGATCAAGAGAAGCACCATAAGGGTAATAAAGAGTGTCACCCCATTTAAAAATCATAAAAGCGGCCAAAACCTGATTTTGATATTTGGCTAAGAAAATTTCAGCCATACTCATAGGTTTGAGAATAGACCAGAGGGTGCGATGATAAGCTTGAGAGTGAAGATAAAAACCTTGGCGTTTAGTAGTATCAAATAAAAGTTTGAGATAAATTTCAAAATCAGCATCTTCGGTGGAGTGAGAAATTTGAACGCCGTGACGATTGGCGAGACGAATATTGTAGCGGGTTTTCGGTGACATAGCCGCTAAAAGCTCGTCTTCACTTTGGCGTAAATCTAGAAGGAAAGTATGGGGATAAAAA
>DBPM01000011.1:950-3345 GCA_002304845.1 Candidatus Shapirobacteria bacterium UBA1420 | reverse complement strand
CGATCATCCTCAAGACTGGCTCACCGGTGCTTATTTTTTAGTCCGCGCTTCCATTGTTAAAGAAACTAAAGGTTTTGATGAAAACTATTTTATGTATGGCGAAGAAATGGAGTGGCAATATCGCATGCACCTAAAATTACCTCATTCCCAATTGTGGTATTTAGTCGGTCCGCAAATAATTCATTTTGGTGGTGCTTCAGCTGTTAGCAAAAGTGATCCGCTTTTAAACGAATATCGGGGTGTTTTAGCTTTTTTCAAAAAACATCGTCCATCCTGGCAGTCTAAATTTGTTAAAAAGATATTACAACTTAATACTTTTTTGCGTGCTTTTGTCTCTCCGCACCACCGTCAACTATGGTCAAAAATCTAAACCCTTTCCGTATCATTCTGGCAGTTTTAATCACCTTTATTCCTTTATATCCCAAATTTCCTCTCTTTAATGTTGAATCGACTTATGTCGCCATCCGCCTCGATGACATTGTTATGGCGACTTGTGTTTTAATCTGGCTCATTTTTCAGATCAAAAATAAATTTCCTATTTTCAAAGAAAAAATTACCCCCCTGTTTATTGCCTATTTCATCGCTGTTTTAGTCAGCACCCTTAATGCTGTTCTAATCTTTAAAACCACTCACAATCAACTGCTTCTCCTCAATGCCTGCCGTCGTTTTGAATATATGTCTGTTTTTTTTATTACCTTGGAAGCTGTCAAAAAACGTCGTGATTTTCTTTATATTTATCTCTTTTTCATTTTTACCCTGCTTGGTGTCGCTGCCTACGGTTACGGTCAAAAATATTTCCACTTTCCGGTCGTCTCCACCATGAATGAAGAATTTTCCAAAGGTCAATTACTACAAATGAATATTTGGACTCGCATCAGTTCCACCTTTGCCGGTCACTATGACTTAGCCGCTTATCTCAGTATTACCTTAGTTATTGCTCTAGCCTTATTTATCGTCCTTAAAAATAAATGGCTTAAAGTCGCCTCTTTAATTGTCTTTCTGATTGGCTTCCATCTCTTAACTTTAACCGCTTCTCGGATTTCTATTTTTGCTTTTTGGGGTAGTGTCGTCCTCGGCCTAATTTTACTGCGGAAATATCTCTGGATTATTCCTGTTAGTCTTTTAGTAGTTTTCAGTATTTTCAACTCTAATGATCTCAAGCAACGTCTCATCGCCACTATTCCCAGTTTCAAATCAGTTGTCAGGCCTAGTCAAGTTCCTTCACCACCAACACCAACGCTAGTACCAATTTCTACTCCGGCCACCATCAGTCAAAAACCTATCAAGATTACTCCCACTGTTTTCCGTCATCCCCCAGTTGACGATTTTATTCCTGTCGATAGTGATGTCGGTGTAGCTCGTTCCGGTGAAATTCGCTTTAATGTTGAGTGGCCTCGAGCTATTACCGCCTTTAGAAAAAATCCCATTACCGGTACCGGTCTGGGTTCTATCACCATGGCTACCGACAATGACTATCTCCGCTCCTTAGGAGAAAGTGGTCTCTTTGGTTTCATTACTTTTGTGACTATTTTTATCTACTTTTTGCTTAAAACTTGGCCTCTGTTGAAACTGAAAAAGTTTACTTTTTATCACCAACTTTCTTTAATCTTTTTTTCCGCCATGGTCTGTATCTGGGCCAACGCTATCTTTATTGATGTTTTTGAAGCTTCCAAAGTAGCTTATACTATATGGATAATTATGGGACTTTATTATAAAAATTTGGAGATCACATCATGAGTAAAAACAAAAAACGCAAAATTTTAATGATTACCCCCTATGTTCCGCGATTGTCTCAATCAGGCGGCCAACGTTCCTCTTTTTATTCCATCAAGTACTTGGCTCCCAAAAATGATATTACCCTTATTTGCTTTAGTCGAGACAGAGCCGGGGTCAAGGAAGTCAGTCAATATTGTCGTAAAGTTGTCGTGGTTAAACGTGGTAAAACCTGGGACCTTAAAAAAATCCTCACTGCCGCCGTTAGTCCCTATCCTTTTTTAGTCATCAATTACATCTCTGACGACTTTAAAAAAGCTATTCAAAAAGAATTGGACCGAGAAAAATTTGATCTCATTCACTGTGACTGTTTTTATCCCATGCCCAATATTCCCAAAACTGATATTCCGGTAGTGCTGGTAGATTTAACCATTGAATACGCAGTGTACGACCATTATGTTAAAAGTCTCACTGGCATAAAAAAGCTTTTAAAACCTTTCTTAACCTTCGATGTCAGAAAAATGAAACACTGGGAAACCTATTATTGGAAAACCACCCACACCGTAGTCGCCTTTGGTCTCGAAGATCAAAAAGTAATCACTGAAACTACCGGTCGTAAAGATATTCAATATTTTGAAAACGGAGTTGATCAAAAATATATTGAAGCTCCTATCAAGACACC
>DBPM01000011.1:0-918 GCA_002304845.1 Candidatus Shapirobacteria bacterium UBA1420 | reverse complement strand
ACAAAATCAAAAAAGCCGTTCCCGATTGTAAACTTTATATCGTCGGTCGCTTTGCTCCCGATTTTTTTGGTAAATACGCCTCCAAAGACGTCATCGTCACCGAAGCTGATTTTGACGGTCAACCCAAAGATCCTCAATACTACTACCAGTATTGCTGGTTACTCCTAGCCCCTATGGGTAGTGGGGGAGGCACTAGAAATAAATTTTTGGAAGGGATGACCTTTGCCCTGCCGGTGATTACCACTCCCGAAGGTGGTATGGGCAGTATCAAGTTTAAAAACTACCGTGATGCCATTGTCGCTCCCAGTAAAGACATTCTTAAAAATGTTCTCAGGTTAATAAACGATAAAAAATATCGCCAAACTATCGGTAACAATGGTCGTAAATTGATCGTCAACAACTATTCCTTTGCCAAATGCGTCGAAGGTCTTAACCAAATTTATGACAACATCACTAAAAAACAAAAAAATTGATCTTTCGATTATTATCGTTAACTACAATACTGGGAATTATCTTTTAAAGTGTCTTCAAAGTATTAAAAAATCTGCCCTTGGTCGATACCGGATTGAAGTAATTATCGTCGATAATAAGTCCACTGATGATAGTTTTAATTTAGTCCAAAAAATTAAATCCACTCCTAAAATTAATTTTATCTTCAAAAAATTATCCAAAAACTTAGGTTTTTCCAAAGGTAATAATCAAGCTCTCAAGCTAAGTAATTCTCATTCTAAATACGTTCTTTTTCTTAATCCAGATACTACTCTTGACCCCAACACTCTTTCTAAAATGATCAAATTTTTTGAAACCCACCCCAAGGTTGATGCTGCCACCGCTAATTTAATTCTGGTCAAAACCGGTAAAACTCAACCCGAATCCCACCGTGGTTTTCCCAGCCCCTGGAATGCTTTTTGTCATTTT
>DBPM01000002.1 GCA_002304845.1 Candidatus Shapirobacteria bacterium UBA1420 | reverse complement strand
TTCGGAGAGTTCAAGAACCGAAAGTTGACTGATTTGGTCGAGTATGGTTTCTAATTTTTTGTCCATATTTTTAAAATAAATAATAATTAATTAGTAGCCGGTTTGTCAGCTAACGCTTTTAAAGTTAAGACAAGTTGTTGCTGATTAAAACGGAGAGCATAAGCGAGTCGCTCAAGGGGATTTCTAAGTCCACCGATGAATTGAGCGATGAGAGTGGATTTGGAAGGTAGAGAGAGAAATTTTTTAAGTTCATCCACTGAAAGTAATTGTTGATTATAAAAGCCGTATTTGAAAGAAGTTTTTTCTTGGTCTTTATTGACAGTGTCGATTTCTTTTAATGGAGCGATTTCGTCAGTTTCGGAGTAGGCAATGGCAGTGGGGCCAGTCAGAACTTCGGGCAATTTAATTCCCATTTTGTCTAAGGCCCGCATGATGAGGGTGTTTTTAACCACTTCCATGGAACCTCCAGCTTGTTTGATATTAGCTCTCAGAGTACTGAGATCACCGGCACTAAGTCCTTGGTATTGGACTAAAGCGGCGGATTTGGCTTCGGAAAGTTTTTTGACGACTTCGTCAACTTGGTCGATTTTTTGTTGAGTTGGCATATTTTTGATATAAAAAAACCTCGACCGAATCGAGGATGAGAATAAAAAGCTATTTTTTCCTCGGCTGGACTTATTTGAATGCCGGCTGTCTTCGGTATACGAGGACTATTATACACTACTTTGGGTGGTTGGCAAATAGAAGATTAAGGGTTACAATATAGGCCGTTGTAGGTTTATGTAGGAGATATTATGAAGGAAGAATTGGTTAATCAAACAATTGAAGAAATGTCTGGAGGTAATGTTTATTTAGAAACTTTACTGAAGACAGTAAGTAATATAGGTAAAGATGTGATTGGAAGATGGTCTGATTCAGCAGTACCGAAATTAAAAACAAGATTGCGGTCAGGAGTACAGTATTTGGTTGGTGGACGAATTAGTTTTGAAGAGATTGCAAAGGATTCTCAAAATTTTTGGCAGAGTCCACAAGGTCAGATTGAGGATCAGTTATTAAGAGATTATATTGTTCCTAGGTTAATAAAAGGTGCTAAAAAACATAATTTTTGATTTTGATGGGACGCTGGCGGATACCTTTGATCAGCAGGTTAAACTGATTAAGAAAATTAGGCCAGAAACTAGTCAAGAAGAAGTTAATAGATTTCGAGAAATAGGAGCAACGGCTTTAGTAAAAGAAATGAAATTGCCTTTGTCGCAACTGATAGTTATGACTAATAAAATCAGTTTGAGACATGGGGAAGTGGTAAAAAAAGCCAAAGCTTTTACGGGGATAAAAAAGTTGATAGCTGATTTGAGAAAAAAGCAGATTCGGGTGGAAGTGTTAACTTCTAATAGAAGTAAAAATGTGAAGATATGGCTTGAGGATAAGGAAATAGTGGTGGATAAAGTGATCGGAGGAATTGGGATTTTTGGTAAGGATAAAAAACTAAAAACTCTTAAAGGTGATTTTATTTATGTAGGTGATGAGATTAGAGATATAGAAGCTTGCAGGAAGGTAGGAGTAAAAATAATTGCGGTAAGTTGGGGATTTAACAGCAAAAAGGCTCTAATGAAGGCGAAACCTGACTATTTAGTGGAGAGAGTGACAGATTTGCGAAAATTACTTTTGCGGTTAAGCCAATGAGTTTCTTGGCGACAGATAAGGTGGTTAGATAAATAGTAATTTAATTGGACAGGAGGAATAAGGGTTTTAACCAGTTCTTCTAAAAAGATAGTGTTTTGAGAACCCTTAACAAGAATAGTGGAATTGGGAGGGAGATGGTTTTGGAGATAGTCGGCAGCTTGCCACCAGTAGAGACATTTCTGAGCTTTGGGACCAAAATGACGACTGGTTTCGGGGCCGACACTAATAATCAAATCAGCTGATTTTAAGGCGGATTTATAGAGTTGTTGATGGGATTCCGGGCTGGCTTGACCTAGTTCACGCATATCACCCAAAACAGCGATTTTTGGAGAAGGGAAGGCGGCTAGGAATTTTAGAAGTTCGTTGGTGGCCAAAGGCGAGGAATTGTAGGAAGAGTCAATAATTAGAGAATTATTAATACCTTTAATGAGACTGGCCCGGCTGGCGGGAAGGCGAAAATTTTTGGAAAGATTGTCTAAAATTTGTGTTTTATCCATACCCAAACTTTTAGCCAATTCATAGGCGGCACCAATAGAAATACTGTAAATAGGAGGTAAATAATAGTCTTTGAGAGTGATTTTTCGAGGCTTAATCAGAATTTTGTGAGGATTTTTAGTAAATTTTTTGACGAGGGGATCTTTAGGATTAATAATGGCTAATTTAGCTTGGTTGACGAGTAGAGCTTTCTCTTGAGCAATACTCTCCAGAGAAGGAAAATTTTCCAGGTGGACAGGAGAGACATTTAAAAAGATACCAATATCAGGTTGGACAATACTTAACAGATAGGCCATGTTTTTGGGAGCTTTTTGAGAATCAATTCCCATTTCCAAAAGATAAACATCGATTTTGGGCCAGTAAAAAAGAATTTTGAAAGGAGTAAGTAGAGCAATTTTTAACCAAGAGAGAAGGGAAAAATCGGGGACAGAGAAACCGAGGATATTGAGAGGAATACCGGATTCAGAGTTGGCGCCATAATTACTTTTAACTTTAAATTGGTCTGTAAGGGCGGCTTCGGCGGCTAAAAGAGTAGAACTTTTGCCGGCTGAACCGGTAATGCCAACTATTTTGAGGTGAGGATTGATTAATTTGTTTTTAGCAATTTGAATGCGGGCAAAGAAACGAAGATATTTAAGAAAAATCCGGCCAAGAGTTTGTTTCACAGTAATATTTTATAATAATTGGTATAGATAAGCCAAAAGTGACTATGTTAGCGGACAGAGAATTTATTTGCTAGAGGTGATTATTTCTCAAGAGCCACTTTGATACCGGGACCCATGGTGGCACAGAGAGAAAGCTTCTTGATTTTAGGAGCCTTAATGACTTTGATCAGTTCAGTGACATTGGCGATTAGTTCAGCCTCCGGTTGAGAAATTTTACCCACGATAATATGGACTAGAGGAGCTTTCTTTTCAGTTTTGATTGAAGTCTTGGCGACAGCTAATTTTTTGACCGCTTCTTCTGGTTTATCAGTGAGAGTGCCGGTTTTAGGATTGGGCATGAGACCTTTGGGTCCTAAAAGACGGGCAAAAGGTAATAGTTTAGGCATGGTCACTGGAGTGGCAATAAGGACATCAAAGTCGATTTTGCCATTTTTAAGATTGGCGAGAATTTTATCATCGACAATGGCAATTTTTTTAGCGGTGCTTTCCAAGTGAGGGAAAGAAATTTCACCTAAGGTACCGGTGTCGGTAACAGTCAAGTGGGCTTCAACTTTGCCATCAAATTTGGAAAGAGAAGTTTCTTTGACCAATTTAATGGCTTCCTTGAGAGGGTAAAGCTTCAAGACGTCGACTTTTTTACGGGCATCTTGATATTTTTTGCCTCTAACGCGGGCTTTTTTTTCACCAGGAGTGGTGCTTTTGCTGGTTTCGGTTTCAGGGGGAGTAATAGTTTCCTGAGCCTTTTGATCAACTTTTTGATCTTCCACAGCAAGTTTCTTTTTTTTGATTTCTTGTGAGGTTTTGCTCATTTTTGTTTTAATTTAACTTTTAAATTTTATAAATTTCAATAACCAAAAAAACAATTTCCAAACAAATTACAAATAACAAAAAACAAATTTCAAACCTTTTTGTAATTTGGAATTTGAAGAATTGAACATTGTTTGTTTCTTGTAGATTTGGTTATTGGTTATTTATTAATCTGTAATTTCAATACCCATAGAACGGGCGGTGCCAGCCACCATTTTTTTAGCGGCTTCTAGATCTTTAGTATTAAGATCGACGAGTTTGTCGGTGGCGATTTTTTCAATTTGAGCAGAGGTGATTTTACCGATTTTTTCCCGACCGGCGGTGCCACTGCCTTTACTGATACCGGTAACTTTTTTGATCATATCGGTGACAGGTGGTTTCTTGATAATGAAATCAAAGGAACGATCTTCATAAATAGTGATGATGGCGGGGATAAGAGAACCACGCATTTCTTTGGTTTGTTCATTGAATTCGTTACAAAAATCCATGATCTTGATACCATGAGGACCAAGAGCGGTACCGACAGGAGGAGCGGGATTGGCAGTGCCAGCTTGAATTGCCAATTTAACAACAGTTTTAACTTTTTTAGCCATAGAGATAAGTTAAATAATTAAAGTTCTTTGGTAACTTGTAAAAAATCCAGTTCCACCGGAGTTTCTCTTTCAAAAAAGGAAACTAAGACACGAAGTTTACCTTTTTTCTGGTCGATAGAATCAATGGTGCCAATGAAGTCGGCGAAGGGACCATTGGTAATTTTAACAACATCACCCAGAGAGAAGGGGGTTTGGTATTTAGGTTTGTCTTCTTGGGTGGTTTTAATGATATTGTCAACTTCCTTTTGGGAGATAGGAGTGGGTTTAGAACCGATACCAACAAAACCGGTGACACCTTGGGTGGTACGGACAGTAACCCAAGAATCGTCAGTGACAATCATTTGGATTAAAACATAACCAGGGAAGGTTTTTTCTTGAGTTTTGACTTTATTGCCGCGACGAATCACCATTTTGGATTGGATAGGGACAATGGCTTGAAAAATGTAGTTTTCGAGACCCATGGTTTTAATACGGGTTTTAAGAGCGTCAATAACTTTGTATTCGTGGCCGGAATAAGTATTGATAACATACCAAGCGGCATCAAGACTAGGTTCTTGTGAAGAGAGTTTAAATAAAAATTCTTTGCGTTTAGTTTTAGTGGAGTTATTGGGCATATTTATTTGTTGGCCAGGGCGATTACCTGAGTGAATAAAAGGTCAAATCCCCCTAAAATTAGGGAAACAATAACAGAAATGGATATTACCACAATCGTTAATTGAATTATAGAGTCGCGTTTGGGCCAGGCAATTTGTTTGAATTCTGCCTTGACTTCTCGGAAAAATTTA
>DBPM01000013.1:3298-20717 GCA_002304845.1 Candidatus Shapirobacteria bacterium UBA1420 | reverse complement strand
AACGTTAAAAGTATTACGGTAGTGGTGGAAGAAATTGGTAGAGCCATTAAAGCGGCGGGAGTGAAATAAGATAGTTAGATAAGTAGTAATTAGTTATTAGTAATTAGTAAAAAAATGGATAATAAAAAAATAATTGAACTAGTTAAAAAAATTAGAGCCGAGACTGGCTTGGGAATTATGGAAATCAAGGCGGCTTTGGAAGAAGCCAAGGGTGATGAAAAAAAAGCTAAAGAAATTCTAAAAGAGCAGGGTTTTGCTAAAGCGGAAAAAAGAGCTGAAAAGGAAACTCATCAGGGAATAGTGGCTACGTATACCCATAGTACTGGTAAAATCGGGGTGATGGTGGAGCTGTTGTGTGAGACTGATTTTGTGGCTAAAAATGAAGAATTTGTGGCAGTGGCCAAGGATTTTTGTTTACAAATTGCGGCTTTGGCGCCAAAAGATAGTAAGGAGTTGTTGGTACAGGAATTTGTGAAAGATCCGAGTTTAAAAATGAAAGATTTGGTAGTCGCTCTAAACTCCAAGTTTGGTGAAAATATCAAACTAGGTAGATTTGAAAGATTTGAAATATAAAAAAAGAGAAGCTTTTTTGTTAGAATAAAGCATGATTAATTTTGCAGAAGTCCGAGAGAGGATGAAAAAAATTTTGGCAATTTTTGCCGAAGATATTGCTTCGATTCGAACCGGACGGGCAACAGCGGCCTTGATAGAAAATGTGACCGTAGAAGTTTATAACGGTCAAAAGATGAAATTAATGGAATTGGGTTCGATTACAGTGCCGGATGTGAGAAGTTTGATTTTTGAGCCTTGGGACAAGACGGTATTAAGAGAAATCAATAACGGCATTCAAGCGGCCAATATTGGGATGATGCCGGTGGTTGACGGGGAAGTAATTAGACTGAGTTTACCAATGTTAACGGTAGAACAGAGAGAAGATTATATAAAATTGTTAGGGCGAAAATTGGAAGGAGCTAGAGGGATGTTGCGAGACGCTAGGGCTGATTTTAGAAAAAAAATTATGGATGCTAAAAATGAGAAATCAATTTCAGAGGATGAATTCAAAAAAGATGAGACGGAGTTGCAAAAGATAACTGATGAATTTATGAAGCGAATGGAAGAGTTGTCTCAAAAAAAAGAAGAGGAGATTAGAGCTTAGGTTTATGGATGCGTTAATTTTTATCATGGCTTTATCGGTATTGGTGCTGGTTCATGAATTTGGTCATTTTATCGCGGCAAAATTGACTGGGGTTAAGGTAGAAGAATTTGGCTTAGGTTTGCCACCGAGGCTGGTAGGTAAAAAAAAGTGGGGTACGGTTTGGAGTTTAAATTGGTTGCCGATAGGTGGTTTTTGTAAATTGTATGGTGAGGATTCTGCTGAAAAAAAAGCGAAAAAGTCAAAAGAGTCTTTTTTGACCAAAAATCCTTGGCAAAAGATGTTGATAGTTTTGGGAGGGGTGTTGATGAATATGGTGTTGGCGGTGGTGATTTTTGCAGTCAGTTATACGGTGACTGGAATTCCGGAGGAGAGTGGTCGGGTGAAAATTTTGGAAATAATGGCGGAAAGTCCGGCGGAATCAGCTGGTTTAAAAGAGGGAGAGGTGATTTTAAAAATCAATGAGGATGAATTAAAGAAAGGAGAGGAATTGACAGCTAAAGTGGGTGAGAATAAAGGTCAAGAGGTGACTTTATTGGTTGCCAAAGAAAATACAGATGAAGCAGTACCGGTGAAAGTAAAAATCAGGGAGAGTGCGCCAGAAGGACAAGGATTGATGGGAGTAGTGGTTTCCAGTATGGAGATAAAAAAAATTAAATTCTTTGAATTTTATAAAGGGATTGGAGTTGGGTTTAAAGAGGCGATTTATTGGGGTAAATTAATTTTAGAAGGGTTGTGGCAAATGATTAGTGGTTTGTTTCAAGGGCAGGTGCCTAAAGACGTGGCGGGGCCGCTAGGAATGTATAAGGCGACTTCAGCCATTAGAAGTGATCAAGGGATATGGGCGGTAATTCATTTTTTTGGAATTATTTCGGTGAATTTAGCGATTGTGAATATTTTGCCTTTTCCGGCTTTGGATGGAGGGAGAATCATTTTTGTACTTTATGAATTAGTATTCAGAAAAAGAGCTAATGAGAAGTTTGAAATAATGGTGAACAATATCGGAATGGTAATTTTATTGGGATTGATTTTGTTAGTAACGATTGGAGATGTAAAAAATTTATTGGTAAATAAATAAATAACCAATAACCAAAAAACCTGCCTCGCCGGCAGGCAGGCAATTTCCAAACAAATTACAAATCACAAAAAACAAATTTCAAACTCTTTGCAATTTGGAATTTGAAAAATTGGATATTGCTTGTTTCTTGTAGATTTGGTTATTGGAACTTGTTTGTATCTTGTGGTTTTGGTTATTGGTTATTGTTTAGGTATTAATTCTAGAAAGTAGGCGGTGTTGGGGGACAGATAAATATTTTCGGTATGGGTTGAGGTAGTGATGGTGATAATTTTTTGAGTACTTTTACCTAAATATGGGGTAGTTTTGAGAATGTAATTTCCGGGAGTGAGAGAAGTATAAGTTAAAGGGACGGTTTCACTGTGTCGGTTTTGTGGGTCGTAGTTGACCAAGAGGGTTTGAATAATAGTGCCTTTTTTGGCAGAGAGAGAGCTGACCCAAGTACCATCACCTTCGTGAGCCAGTTGAGTACCATTAATTTGATTCAAGAATTGCAGAGCCTGATAACGAGGCTTGATTTGACCGTTATGTGTCAGGATTCCCCAACCGGTGCATTTTTCAGAGCGAGGAGCAGGTCCATCAATTGCTTCGAAAGTAAAAAGACGATGAATTTTTCCATAAAGTTTAGTGGAAAGAGAGATTAAATGAATCCCACTAAAAGAATTGTCGTAAGTGGGATCGGGTTCGGAGTTGGGACCAATTTCAGTAATCAGTCTTTCGATATTAAAATATTGAGGATAATTACTGAGAATAGAATTGAGATTTTCAAAATCGCGTAAATAATCGTCGGGGTTAAAAGAATATTTATGCCAGGAAATGAAATCCAAAGGTAAATTGTTGGCGGCGGTAAATTTAAAAAGAGCAGTAATCCAGTTTTTATAATAGGCGGTGATAGCGGGGCCACCGATTTTATAAACAGTATTACCAGCACCTTTTTTAACGGCTAGAGAGGTGTTTTTATATAGAGTGAGATAGTTAGGAGATTTACCATAGTGCCAGCCGCCAAAAAGATCGGGTTCGTTCCAAACTTCATAATAGATGCCGGAGATATTTTTTTCGACTGAGTAGTGGCGGGCGGTAGCCTCCACCAAACGATTCCATTGATTCCAATCACTGGGTTCTTTGGAGTCGGGAGTATAGGAAAGAGAAAGCATGGGTTTGGCACCGGTAGCCAAAATACTATTCACGGCTTGGTCAAGTCGGGAGAAATCATATTGACCATTACCTTGATCGACTTGATAATAATCAAAAAGATGGTCAATGCGGATCAATTGGAGATCCAAAGCTTTGAGGGGAGAGATGACCGGAGCAATCATATCTTTGGCTTCTTCACCACCTTGAGAAATGTTTTTCCAGAGACTGCCGGTGATAGTGGTACCTAGAGATTGGGTGTGAATGGTGATGTTGGCGGGGACGCCGGAGGCGGATTTACGAAGATCGAGAATGGTTTTAAGAGAAAGTAGAAGAAAGGGGAATAAAAGGATAAGGATGAGAGTTTTGATATTTTTTGATTTCATGGTGCCTGAAAACAGTATACTATATATAGTATATAAATTTGACCTATTGACCTAGTTTAGGAAACATGTGAGACTGGAAGTATAAATAGTTGAAAAATAGAATAATGCAAAGAAAAGCTTTGGCACAAATTCCCTTGATTTTAGGTTTATTGGTAATGGCGATCGCGATTCCGGTGGCTACCAAACTGGTTCAGGAAAATCAAGATAGTAGAAACCAGGCGGCAGGGTGTGCTGGTATTAATCAGAGTTGTTCTACTAGGCCATGTTGTGCTGGTTTGACTTGTGCAGATGAAAGTTCAGGTTTTAGTTCTCCGAGGTGTATTAGTAATGTTGATAATTGTCCTCAAGGACATAGGAAATGTGAAGGAAATAATCAGTACTATTGTAATGCAGGAAACTGGGTTTTAGAGAAAGCCTGTGGAAGTTTAGGATGTGATGGTGATGGTTGCCGGGCGCCAGCATGTTCAGGTACAGAAACAAGATGTAATGATAGTGGCAACCAGGTTTTGCAGTGTAATAATGGTGTATGGAAGTTGCTGAGTAATTGTCCTTACGGCTGTATTAACGGAGCTTGTAAAGCATCACCTTCAGTGTCCCCTCCACCAGCTGAAATGTGTTCAGAATCAGGTGCCCAACGATGTTATGGAAATGTGTTACATGATTGCGTGAAACCGGATACTGATGGCACTACTAGAGATGTTGTTTGTAGTACTGATGGATTATTGGCTACTTGTGGTGGTAAAAATTATTGCTGTCCTAAAGCTGGTGGATTGTGGACTCCCGACATGACTAATTGTTCCAGAGCTAATGAGTTGTGTCCTAAATCGCAGCAATGTGGTGGTAAAGTGTTGCATGATTGTGCTTTGCCAGATATTGATGGAACCTCTAGGGATGTTCCATGTGATGTGGCGGGGGTGATAGAGTTTTGTGGTGGTAAAAAATATTGCTGTCCCAAAAATGGTGGGGTTTGGACTGATGATTTGAGACAATGTCCTTTGTCGGTTCAAATGTGTCCAGGTTCACAGAAATGTCTTGCTGGCAATAATGTATTATACGATTGTGTTAAGCCTGACGCTGACGGAACTTCTAGAGATGTTGTTTGTAAGGCGCCTGGAATTGTAGATACCTGTGGTGGTAAAAATTATTGCTGTCCTAAAGCTGGTGGGGTTTGGACCACAGACATGGGTCAATGTCCACCACCATCTGAGAGGTGTCCAGATGCACAGAAATGTTTTGGAAAAGTGTTATATGATTGTGTTAAACCTGATGCTGATGGGAGTACTAGGGAAAGTATTTGTAATATTGCAGGGCGAAAAGAAACTTGCGGTGGAGTAGATTATTGCTGTCCGGCGAATGGTGCAATTTGGACTACTGACATGAGTAAGTGTCCGGGTTTCGTATCACCAACTGGGTGGGTCACGTCTGTGCCGACACGGACACCTACGGCAAGGCCAACTCTGTCATGTGCAGAGACTAATGAATCTTGTACTACCAGGTCGTGTTGTTTGTTGACAGATATTTGTATAGAAGAGGGTTTGTCATACCCTAAGTGTGTACCTAGGAACAAGATTCCAACTTATATTCCAATGCCGTGTGTTGGTGCTGGTAAGTCATGTGCAACTAAGTTATGTTGCGAAGGATTGACATGTACGGATGACGGCTTGTCATATCCTACGTGTATAGAAAATTGTAGTTTATTAACTAACAGACCGGATAACTGCAAATGTACTAGTGATAGTCAATGTAAAAGCAAAAAATGTTTAGGGGGGGTATGTAAACCGGTTGGGCCAGTGATAACAGGTGTGGTGCCGACGGGTGATCCAGGTCCAAGACCGAGTGATAAGTGTCCGGGGGCGCAGGCGTGTCCTGATAGTACCGGAAGAATATTGCGTGATTGTAAGAAGCCTGATTCTGATGGAACTTCCAGGGATATTATTTGTAACACTGTTGGACAAAAAGACACTTGTGGTGGTGTGGAGTATTGCTGTCCTGCTATTGGTGGAAAGTGGACTACTAATATGACACAATGTCCGGCTGGAAACTGTACTCAATGTAGTAATGATCCTGGAGCTAAAGGGAAGGGGGATGCAGATTGTTCAAGATTTACCAACTTAACTGATTACTCGATTTGGAAAGAAGATTATATTGCTGGGGATTTGGGGACATCAGTTAAAAATACTTGGAGGGCAGACTTTAACTGTGATGGTAAAGTTGATCTTGTTAATGATTATTTAATCTGGAAAAATTATTATATTAAAACTCTTCAATAGGTTATGAAAAAAGGAAAAATATTTTTAACTCTATTACTTTTAGCAGCAGTGGCTGGGGCTTTGGCACTGATGAAACAGAATCAAGATACCAGAAGAGGGGCAGCAGTGGCTGGGGCGACTATGTCGGTGGTACCTGAGGCTAAACAGACCAAGAAGTTGGGTGGAGAGCTGAAATATACTGTTAATTTTGTTTTAGATAATACTAATGCTAGGGTGGAAGCGGCTCAAGTGAAGCTTTGTTACAGTAACCACATTGAGTTTAAGTCGGTAGCAGGTAATAAAAGTGCTGGTTTTGATGCTGAAGCAATAACGGCCGTGACTAAAGTAGGTGATGGGGATAAGGTTTGTACTACAGTGGCTTTTGGTAGTAATGGAGTGACTTCTGATCAGCTGAATAAATTGAAAAATGCTGGGAACATTTTTGAAATGACTTTTGTAGCCAAAAAGAAAACTGATGGGGTGAAGTCTATTACTATAGATACTACGAATGGAGCAACTGTGTTAGGAGCTTATAATCCAGCTAGTGATGATAAAGCTATTACTGTGAGGAATGTTGCTGGTGGTAAGTATGAAGTAACAGATGGAAGTGCTCCATCACCAACAGGTTCGTCACCAGTTCCGTCAGGTGGACCGTCTGTTACCCCTGTATGTAGATTGGTGTGGAGGATAGTGCGTGATGGTGATTGGTTAGATCGCAAGAGTAATAATACTGAAAGAGCGGTAGGAGAGGGGTATTGCAAAGAAGTGAAGATTTGTGATGGTGATAACCAACTGATGGTGATTGGTCAAAATTACAACACAAGGGAGGAATGTGAGGCAGCTTTGAAAGGTGGTGATGCGCCGGTGTTGAATTATAAAGTCAGTTATCGAGGAGTGTTACCGAATGATCATGCCTGTATGGTGAATTGGCCAATGCAGGTAATTGTATTGTCTAGAGGTACGACTCAAGTTTATAACAATGTAATTCCGAGTGAAGTGATTGATGTAAATGAAGGTGAGACCAAGAAAGTGGTGTTAAAGGGTAGTTTGGTCTTAACCGGTTTTAATTATACGGATCAAGTGGCGGTATTCTTTAAAGGTCCGAAGCATTTACAGATGAAATATGGAGTTCAAAACCAAAGTAAAAATTATGATAAAGCAGGGGGTGAGTTGGTTTTAACTAAGAATGCGGCAACTAGTCCTTGGTATGACTTTAGTAATCATCCAATGTTGCCTGGTGATGTGGTTTCAGTCTTAAGAACTGGTCCGGGTGGCGGTGAAGATTCACCTCAAGATGGGGATATTAATATTTTGGATTTTTCTTATGTGAAAAGTATTGTGGCAAAGTTGGAGACGGTACCAGCTGGGCAAAATTTAAAGGCAGATTTGAATGGTAACTGTCAAGCTAACAGTGCTGACCTTTACTTATTAAGCAAGTCTTTGGAAGAGAAACAAGGACAACTTTATTAATATGAAAAACAATAAACTTTTTTGGCCAGTAGTCATTTTAGCCCTGATAGTTGTGGTAGAGGGAGTGATATTTTTAGGTAGAACTGGAAATAAGTCAGTAGTAACTACTAAGGAGATGGAAGTGGAACAAGTGGTTGCGGAGGAGGCAGTGATAAACTTTGGTTGGAAGGAAGGGGAGGGAATGAAGACTTTGACGGTGACAAGTATGAAAGAGTTGGCTCTCGATGGAATGGATTTGTATGTAGATTTTGTGGGTGCGAAGGACATAGTAGTTAAAGAAAAAGGTAAACAGGGCAATATGATTTATTCTGGTGTGGATAAGGATAAGTCTCGAGTAGTAATTAAGTATTATGTTAAAGCTACTGATGGTTTAAAGTTGATGGCTGGAGAAACAGTTGAATTATTGGATATAAATTATCAGCCGATAGAAGGGCAGAAGGCGACTTTTTCTATTAACCCTTCAACTTTAGTGGTTGAAAATGGGACAGTAAAGACGTTACCCTATTTATAATGAAAAAAATATTACTGCCATTATTTATATTCCTTTTTTTGTCGAATACTGGGACTGCTTTAGCAGCGGGCCCGTTATTAAAATTAACTCCGGCGGCCAAAACTTATAGTAATGGTGAAACTTTTGATGTCACGATTGGGGTGGATAGTAATGGTATAAAATCTCAGGCGGTAGATTTATGGATGTCCTTTGATAATACAAAGCTAGAGCTATTAACAGTTAAGGCAGCCGCTAAACCTGTGTTTAAATTTGATTTTGGTGATATCAGTATTGAGAATGCTAGTGGTAAATTTAGAACAACTTTAATGCAGAATGACACGAGTACTTTTGGTATTCATGCTTTAGATGGGGATTTAGCGGTAATGACTTTTAAGGCGAAAGATTTAGGTACGGCCAAAGTTGATTTTATTTGCACTCCGGGTGAGTCGAAAGATTCTAATATTAATGATGAAGTCTTTAGTAGTGATGTGATTGATTGTGCACAAAATATAAACGGAGTTTATACTATTACCGCCGGTAGCAGTGAGACACCAGTGGCGACAGCTACACCAGTGCCATCTTCTTCATCAAATACGACAACGACTACGACGACAACAGAGTTACCTAAGACAGGGATGGTGGAAAATACTATTGTTCTAACAATTGTAGGTGCGATTGGGGTATTAGCTTCACTGGCCCTGAGGAAACTATGACCAAGAAACCGACGGTAAAAACGATTATTATCATTGTGATTATGTTGTTGGTGGGGGTTTTGGGAGTGTTAGGAATAACCACAGCCAAAACTTTTTTTAGTGGAGCATCAGCGGCAACTGAAGCTAAAAATGTATTAGCCAAAGTGGGTGAGGATGGTAAAAGTGCGGTGGTTACCTGGGTGTCTGATAAAGCTAGTATGGGAATTGTAGAATACGGAACAACTCCAGCCAGTTTGCTCTTAAGAGCACCAGAGAGTACAGAGACAACCAACCACGCCGTGACCTTGAGTGCTTTGAAAGCGAATACTAACTATTATTTTAGAATTAGGGTAGGAGAAGAGTTGTTTGACAACAACGGTATTCCTTATTCTTTTAAAACCAAGGAGGCAGCAACACCTTCGGGAGTGGTTTTGCCGGTAATTACCTCGATACCAACACCGACGGCTTCTGCAGGATTAAGACCTTCACCAGCTGTGGGAGGAGTGTGTGACAGAAAAACTGATTATAATGGAGATGGGGTAGTTAATAGCCTGGATTATGTATATTGTCAAAAGGGTCAGGGGGGTAAAGCAGTAACACCGGTACCAACAGGAAAATGTTTATCTCCTGGGGATTTGAATAATGATGGGGTAGTGAATAGCCTAGATATACGCAAGTGTTTACAAAATCAGTAAAGATGGGTAAAATAGCAGAGTTTAAGGAGGTGATTTGATGTCTATAATTGTCAAAAGAAAAAAAGGTGAATCAAAGGATGATATTATCGGTAAATTCCGGCGGTTGTGCATGGAAGAGGATATAACTGAGGAAGTTCGCAAGAGAGCGGCTTATGAAAAGCCTTCTGAAGTCCGTTATGCTCAAAAAAAAGTAATTTTATGGCGAGAAAAGTGCCGTAAAAGAGCTAAAAAATCCCGAAATTATGTTGCGTGATCAAATTCAAAAACAGGCGGTTGAAGCACTAAAAGCAGGCGAGAGTAAAAAGGCGAATGCTTTAAGATTTTTAGTGTCTTTGATTGATAAAAGGGCGTTACAACTACCTCCTGGAGAAATGAGTGAGACTGAGGAAGTGCAGGTGTTGCGTAAAGAACTAAAAAACAAGGAAGAGGCTAAAGCGATGTTTGCTCAGGGTGGAAGAGAGGATCTGGTAGCTGAACAGGAGACGGAAATTGAGCTGGTGAAGACTTTTTTACCCCAAGAAATGAGTGAAGATCAGATTAGAGAGATAGTGAAAAAGGTGGTGGCTGACAAGGGTAGTAATTTTGGAGAGGTGATGGGAGAGACGATGAAATTAGTAGCCGGTCAAGCCGGGGGAGAGCTGGTATCCAAGATAGTCAAAGAAGAATTGTCTCAATGAAAAACAGGATTTTGATAAGGCATCCNNTGGATTTTTTTGGTTTCCAAACGGAGACGGAATTAAGTTTGTATTTTGTGGGAGTGAAAAAAGCCAAAAAGCTAAACCTTAAGTATCGACAAAAAAATTATATTCCTCAAGTATTGGGTTTTCCTCTCAATAAAGAGGTTGATAGTGACGGTTGGTTGAGATTGGGGGATATTGTCATTTGTACTCCAAAATTGAAGTATGAAAGTAAATTTTTACACAAAAAACAGTCGGAAATTTTATCAGACTGGATCAAGCACGGTATAGAAAATCTTTTAAAATAAGCTAGAATGGGTTGATGGCTGTTTTTCATTTAAAATATCGACCGACCAAGACTACTGATCTGGATTTACCTGAAGTATCGGAAAAAATAAAAAAATTAATCAGTGAAAAAAGCAGTTTTCAAGCCTTGTTGTTGGCGGGGCCCAAGGGTTCCGGAAAAACTTCAGCGGCGCGGATTTTGGCCAGGGCGGTGAATTGTTTGGATTTGGTCGATGGAGAAGTTTGCGGAAAGTGTGTGAATTGTCAAGAAATAGAGAAAGGTAATAGTTTGGATATTATTGAAATCGACGCGGCTTCAAATCGGGGAATTGATGATGTCCGAGCCTTAAAAGAAAATGCTTATTTGGCACCGGTAAGACTTCAGAAAAAGGTGTTTATTATTGATGAGGTACATATGTTGACCAAGGAGGCTTTTAATGCGCTGTTAAAGCTGATAGAAGAGCCGCCGGAGAGAACTTTGTTTGTATTGTGCACCACTGATCCGCAGAAGATACCGGAAACGGTGTTATCTAGGTTATTAAGAATTAATTTTAGAAAAGGAGGAGTGGAGGATTTAGAGAGGTCTTTGGATAAGGTAATTAAAGGGGAGAAGATTGAGATGGAGGCAGGGGCCAAGAAAATAATTATTGACAATTCCGATGGTAGTTTTCGGAATCTGCAAAAGAGTTTTAATGAAATTGTGTTGGAATATGGAAAAAAGATTAAGAAGTCGCAGGTGGAGGAATATTTTGCCAAAAATAAAGGGGAATATGAAGCAGAGGAGTTGGAAAAAGATATAAATAAAGGTGAAATTAAAAAGATTATGGATCGATTGGAGGAAATGGCCCGCAAGGGAGTTGATTTTGGGGAATTACGTTTAAAGTGGTTGAATTTTTTTCATCAAAAAATGTTGACAAATTTAGAGGATTTGAGATTAAAGGAAATTGTAGAAAAACTGGTAATGGCCGGAGGATGGGAAAAAATTTCACCGATTGAACAATTGCCACTGGAAATGGTGATGATTGAAATAACCAATAACCAAACTCCAATTTCCAAACAAATTACAAAAAAAGAAAAACCCGCCTTCGTCCAAAAAAATAAGGACTACGGCGTGGCAAAGCCCGTCTCCGCCCCGCCGCTGCGGGGCTCCGACGTGGTAAAGCGGGGCTCCGACGTGGTGAAAATAGAAGAGATTGAAAATAAATGGGGGGAGATATTGGCGGCGGTCAAGCCTTTCAATCATTCAGTAGAGGCCTTTTTGAGGGCGGCTAGGCCTCAGAAGATGAATAAAGAAGAGTTGGTGATTGAGGTATTTTATAAATTTCATAAAGATAAACTGGAAGAGGCCAAGCATCGACAAATAGTTGAAAAGGGCTTAGATAAGGTTTTTGGTGAGGGGATGAGTTTTAGATGTGTGTTGGCGGAGAAGAAACTCGTCTTCGCCCCGCCGGAGCGGGGCTCCGACGTGGTAAAGCCTAATTCTACAGAGAAGGCGATAGAGGATGTGGCTAAAGAGATATTCGGTTAATGGTAGAATTATAAGAGTTAATAGTTTTTTATAAATATGTTTGATAAAGCAAAATTAATGGCTCAGGCTTTTAAATTAAAAAAGGCTTTGGAATCAGAAATGACCGAAATTGAAGACGGAGGAATTGTGATTAAAGTTTCTGGAGATCAGAAGGTTAAGTATCTGTCTATTAACGGAGAAGAAAATAAATTGTTGGTAGAAGTCATCAATAAAGCGATGAAAAAATCTCAGGAAACGGCAGCTAAAAAAATGCAGGAAATGGGTGGTCTAGAAGGATTGATGCAGTAAAAGAATATGAAGAAAATTCCGGTAGCCATGCAGGAGGTCATCGATAATTTTGAGAGACTGCCGGGGATTGGTCCAAAAAGTGCGCAAAGATTGGCCTTTTATCTATTATCAGTGCCGGAGACGGTGACTGATGATATGGGGGAGGCAATCAAAAATTTGAAAAAGAAGATCAAAATTTGTCGAGAGTGTTTTGGAGTCGGGGAGGATGAGTTGTGTGAAATTTGTAGTGACAGTAGTCGAGACAGGAAAATAATATGTGTAGTGGAAAGAGCTGATGAGGTGATGGCAATTGAGGCGGTAGGTAATTTTAAGGGTGTATATCATGTCTTGGGAGGGGTAATTAACCCGTTGGAGCATATTGGTCCAGAGGATTTAAAAATTAAGGAATTGATAAAGAGGATAGAGGTGGGGGGAGTGGAAGAGGTGATTTTGGCAACTAATCCGACGATTGAAGGAGAGGGAACAGCGCTTTATATTAAGAAAAAATTAGAAGAGAGTGATTTTAAAGGAAAAATCAGCCGGATAGGTAGTGGTTTGCCAATGGGAGCTGAATTGGGTTTTGCGGACCAGGTGACCTTGAGTCGGGCTTTTGAAGGTAGAAGGGAGATGAATGTATAATAAAAATATGATTAAAAAAATAGTTATTTTAATGTTGGTGGTGATATTGTTAGGAGGTGGATTTTATTTTTTTAAACCAAAAAAAGTTAAAAAAGAAGAGTCATTGTTGATAAACAATAGGGAGCAGATAAGTCCGACACAGGTAAGTCTGATGCAGACAATCGAAAAGGGGGCTGTGGAGGGAAAAATATGTTATCCTTCGAGTTTTATTCCTGATGGGCAAATTTTGGCGAAAAATGTACAAACAAAGGAAATTTTTTCCCAGGTTTTTAAGATGGAAGGTAACAATCAAGAGTTTGAAATGGAGTTAACTGAAGGTAAATATGTTTTTGCTTATAAACCGGACGATACAGGGGGAATAATGGGTTTTTATAGTCCTTGTGCAGCGGAAATGGAAACTTGTGCGACTAATGAGTCCCATGAATTGATAGAAGTGGAACTTAAAGCCGGAGAGAGACTTAAAAATATAGACATTTGTGATTATTATTATGAGGCTGAACAGGAGCGATGGGATTAAGGTAGATTTATGGCAGATCCAAGTATTTTAAAGAAAGTTATTCAAGGAATTGGAAAAATTGGGGTAGAGACGGTAGAAAGAGGAGTTAAAGAAGGAGTGAATATTGGTCAGAGTGTTATTTCCGGGCAGGAATTGTTGGGAGGAATTAAAAAATTGGATAAAAAAGAAGAACAACAATTGAGAGATGAAGAAAAGATGAAAAAAGAAGAGGAAATAGGTCGCCTTCGTGAAACTGCGGCGTACCGAGGGAGAGATGTGGAAAGAGAAATAAAAGAGATTAGAGATGAGAAAGCCACTAAAGAGGAAGAGGAACAAAAACAGTTTTTGGAGCAAATTAGATTACAAAGAGAGGCGGAAGCACAAGAGAGGGAAGAATTACTAGAGCCTCCGGGTAATGCTAAAAGAGAGGCGGCAAAAACTCAATTTGCGCCAGGAAAAAGGAAAAAGCAGGCACCGGATGCGGTGCAAATGTCGCAGACGAGTGAGTTTAAGGGTGGTAAAGTCGACTAATTGACAGATATATGTACATAGTGTACACTTAGTTATGATTAGTTTAAATGCGACTAAGGCCAGACAGAATTTTTTTGAAATTTTACTAGCGGCCAGAGATAAAAAACAGATAACTAAAATTAGTTATCAGGGTAAATTAGTGGCCAAGCTGGTGCCAATAGCGGAAACAAAGTTTAACTGGAAAAAGTATATTAGAGAACAAAAAAAGATGGATAGATTGATTAGACAAGCAGATTGGAGTGATTTAAAGAATTTTAGAAAAGAGCTGGATAAAGGAATGAGTCAATGGTAAAAATTGTGGTGGATTCATCAGTGTTGATTCAAAATTTAAGGTTGGGTAGGGATTTATTTTTCTCTTTAATAAAACAGGCTGATGAGGGAGGAGTGGAATTGTTGATTCCGGCTTTGGTGGTGATGGAAATTTGGTCAGGAAAGTCGATGAAGAGCTTAGAAATGCAAACAATGGTTGAAAAAAGATTAAAAATTTTTAGAGTGGTCGATTTTGATGAGGTTCAGGCTAAAAAAGCGGGACAAATCAGAAGAGAGTGTCAAATTGGAGCGATGGACGCGGCGATAGCGGCTTGTGCGATAATAGAGGGAGCAAGAGTCGCCACTCTTAATGTTAAAGATTTTAAAAAAGTCCAAGCTGTAAAATTATTTAAATGAAAGTTTACAATACCCTGACACGAAAAAAGGAAGAATTGAAGACCATCAAGAAAAATGAAGTGGGGATTTATTCTTGCGGACCGACAGTATATTGGAATCAACATATCGGTCATATGTATGCTTATGTACAGTGGGATACTTTAGTGAGATTATTGCGTTATTTGGGTAATAAAGTGACTTGGGTGATGAATATTACCGATGTGGGGCATATGACTTCAGATGAAGATGTGGGTGAAGATAAGATGGAAAAAGGGGCTAAAAGAGAAGGTTTAAGTGTTTGGGAAGTAGCTAAGAAATATGAAAAGCAATTTTTAGAAAGTTTGAGGTTATTAAATATTTCTACACCTGACGTGTTATGTCGAGCTACAGAACATATTGAGGAACAGATTGATTTAGCCAAGAAAATAGAAGCAAGGGGTTTTACTTATCAAACTAAAACTGGTTTGGTCTATGATACTGCTAAATTTCCTGAATATGCCAATTTTGCTAATTTAAAATTAACAGAAATGGAAGCGGGAGCTAGGGTTGAGGTAGATGAAGAAAAGAAAAAACCTTGGGATTTTTTGTTGTGGGTGACCAATCAACCTAATCATGTGATGAAATGGCCCAGTCCTTGGGGAGAAGGTTTTCCCGGCTGGCATTTGGAATGTACGGCGATGTCAACACGATATTTAGGCAATAAATTTGATATCCATACCGGCGGCAAAGAACATATCGGGGTGCATCATACCAACGAGATAGCTCAAGGATACGGAGCTTTTGGCAGTCAGACGGCTAATTATTGGTTACATAATGGTTGGTTGACTTTTGAAGGGGCAAAAATGTCGAAAAGTTTGGGTAATGTGGTGTTAGCTACGGATCTTAAAGAAAAGGGTTTTGATTCATTAGCTTTGAGATATTTAATTTTAAGTTCTAATTATAAACAAGGTTTAGATTTTAACTTTAGAAATTTGTCGGTAGCGGCGGAAGCTTTAGTTAAATTAAAGGCAGCGGCGGGAGTGCCAGGAGAAGGTGGGGTGATTGAATCGGTAAAAAAGGAATTTTTAGAAAAAATGGAGGATGATTTATCTACACCTGAGGCGATAGCAGTGGTGTGGAAAATGGTCAAGGGAGAGTATAAAAAGGAAGATATTAAGGCAACTTTGCTAGAGCTGGATAAAATTTTGGGGTTGAAATTGGCGGAAAAAGAAGAAGTAAAAGTACCAGAAATGGTAATAAAACTGGTTGAAGAAAGAAATAAGGCCAAGAAGGATAAGAATTGGGCGGAGGCGGACAGACTGAGAGAGGAGATTAAGAAAAGGGGATATTTAGTGGAAGATACGAAAGATGATTGTAAAATTAAAAAAATCATGTTAAGCTAAACTTCGATGAAAGATAGTCTAAATTACCGTTACGAGGTGGTGGTGGTACTTAACCCCAAAGCCGAGTTAAAGGAAAAAGAAAAAAGCCTTAAGCTAATCGAAGAAGAGATTGGCAAATTGGGTTATCAATTGGAAACCAGGGAAGACTTGGGTACCAAAACTTTAGCTTACAAAATCGCTGGTAGACAGAAAGGTGATTTTTGGGTATTTACGATTGGCGGTAAGGAAGCAATTAAATCGAAGGAATTTACCTTGTTTTTAAATCGAGAAAAAAATATTATCCGTTATTTAATTTTAAAAATTTAAAGTAAGAAAGGAGAAAAATGCCTAGTCGCTGTCTTAATAAAGTTATATTAATTGGTAACCTAACTCGTGATCCGGAGTTAAGGTACACCCCAGGTGGAATGGCCGTAGTTTCCTTTGGAATTGCCACCAATAGAGTGTGGGTGACTAAACAAGGTGAAAAGAAAGAGGATGCTCAATTTCACCGAATTGTGGCTTGGAATAAATTAGCCGAGCTTTGTTCTCAATTATTGTCTAAAGGTCGTCGGGTTTATGTAGAGGGCCGAATTCAATATAGAGATATTACCGATTCCGCTGGGGTTCAAAAACAGATATCTGAGATTGTAATTGAAGATATGATTGTTTTAGACAACAAAGGTTTAGGAAATTATACTCCTAAGGAAGAGGAAGCTAATTTGGAGCTAAATAATGGAGCAATTGAAGATATTGTCATTCCTGATGATATTGGTTTAGAGACAGACACTACTGAGACTCCTGTAGCAGAAGAAACTCCAGCTCCAGAAGAAAGCCCAATGGCTGAAGAAACACCGGTAGTTGAGGAAACTCCAACCCAGGAAGAAAATCAATAAATATGAAAAAAGGACGTAAAGACAAGAATAGATTAATCAGACTTAAAGGTCGGGGAACTGATTGTGCTTTTTGTAAAGCTAAAAAGTCACCGAACTGGCGTGATTATGAAAAACTGAGTGAGTTTTTATCAACCAGAAAGAGAATTCTATCAGCGCAAAGTACTGGAGTTTGTATGAAACATCAGCGGGAATTGGCGAGAGTCATCAAAGAGGCCAGGGAATTGGCTTTGTTGCCTTATACCGCTTCGGCAGAGTAGAATGGTATAGATGAAACAGAAAATCAAGCCGGTAATAGCTTTAAGGGAGCTTAATATGGACTCTAAAGGGGGAGTAATTAAGACTTGGACTTTGGATGAAGTGTTGCTAACCAAGGCGGAAGTGATTGGGGTTAAAAAGATTATTTGTGTGGAAGATTTAAGTGGTCGGGAAGGAGAGGTAGAGGTCAAAAAAGTAAGTGAAAGTGAATGGAAAAAATTAAGGTAGAATAGAAACATGGGTAAAGCTTTAAGAAATACCAGTGTAGTGTTGGCTTTAATGGCACTAAGTGCTTTAGTGGCTTTTAGAGCGGGGAAAATCAGTCAACAAAAGGTATCGGGAACAGGAATTGAGGAAAAGCTGGATTTACGATTAATGTCCAAGGTACGGACAAAATTGGAAGAGAGTTTTTTGGAAAAGACAAAAATTAATGATAAGGAAATGAGCTATGGGGCCATTGAAGGGATGGTAGCGGCTTTGGATGATCCTTATACTGTGTTT
>DBPM01000013.1:0-3285 GCA_002304845.1 Candidatus Shapirobacteria bacterium UBA1420 | reverse complement strand
CAGTTGGGTTATAAAGAGGAGACTTTGGCAGTGGTGGCACCTTTGGCTAAGACTCCAGCAGATAAGGCTGGAATAGAAGCAGGGGATTTAATTTTAAAAATTGTGGATAAGGAAAATAATGTCAATAAAGATACGGTGGGTATCAGTTTACAAGAGGCAATGACTTTGATTCGAGGTAAAGTTGGTAGTGAGGTGACTTTGACTCTTTATAGAGCAGGAAAAGCAGAAACATTTGATGTAACCTTAACTAGAGACACAATTGTGGTGGCCAGCACTGAATGGGAATGGGTGGAGTTTGAGGGTAAACAAGTGGCTTGGGTTAAATTGTATAAATTTAGTGAACAAACATTCAAAGATTGGCCTGAGGTAGTGGGTAAAATAAATGAGGAAAAAGTTAAGTTAGGAGCAAGATATGGGGGAATTGTCTTGGATTTGAGGAATAATCCGGGCGGTTATTTGGATGCCAGTGTGTTGGTAGCCTCTGATTTTTTGGAGAAGGGAGTGGTGGTGACTCAAGAGAGTAGTAATGGTAGAAAAGAAAATTATGAGGTAGATATGAAGAGGAGAAATTTGTTAAATGATAAATTGGTGGTATTGATTAATGGTGGTTCGGCTTCGGCGGCGGAGATTTTAGCAGGATCATTACGGGATCATGGTCGGGCGAAATTGGTAGGGGATAAAAGTTTTGGAAAAGGAACGGTGCAAGAACCGGTAGATTTTAGTGATGGTTCAGGTTTGCATGTAACTATTGCCAAATGGTTATTGCCTTCAGGGAAAAATATTCATCATGATGGAGTTAAGCCTGATGTAGAGATTAAGTATCAAGCTGAAAAAGAAGAGGTGAAAATTGATAATCAGTTGAAAAAGGCCTTGGAAGTGTTACTCGGAGTCTAAAACGCTTAGTTCTAAGAGAAGATCACTCAGATCACCATCTAGAATCTTTTGAAGAGGGAAGTCCTTGTCAATGCGATGGTCCTTGACTTGGTTGCGGGGATAGTTGTAGGAACGAATTTTGTCAGCGCGCATGGCTAAACCGACTTTTTCTCGGGTGGTACCCAATTTTTGGATACGTTTATCTTCTTCCAATTGCCATAATTTACCCCGTAACAGGTCCATAGCAATGGCCCGATTTTGCTCTTGAGAGCGTTCTTGACGCACGGAAAAAGTCAGACCGGTGGGTTTATGAAGGATACGAACGGCAGTGGAAACTTTGTTGACGTTTTGGCCACCGTTGCCACCAGCACGAGAAGCGGTCATTTCGACATCATCCGGATTGATGACAACGTCTTGAGCGGTAACTTGAGGATAAACAGCAATGGCAGCGGTAGAGGTTTGGAGACGACCGCGTTTTTCCGTAACCGGGATTCTTTGAACCCGATGAGTACCAGTTTCCCATTTTAATTGAGGAAAAACATCGATACCGGAAATTTGTAAGATATTACTATCAAGGTGTTTGACTTTCCAAGCGACTCTTTCGGCATAGCGGATATACATACGCATAAGATCTTCAAGCCAAAGTTCGGCTTCTTGACCGCCTGGGCCAACACGGAATTCTAAAGTAGCAATATTAGGATTAACAGTGGGCATAGAGAGAAGCTATTTTTTGCTTTTTTTAGCCTTTTTGGCTTCTTTATAAGCAGTACCTTTAGCTTCTTTTTCTTTGAACTTTTCAATTCTACCTTTGGTATCGACAAATTTTTGTTGTCCGGTAAAGAAAGGATGGCATTGACTGCAGACTTCAACTTCAATTTTTTCCAGAGTGGAACCGGTGGTAAATTTATTACCACAGGCACAAGTGACCTGACAGTCCGAGTAATATTTAGGATGAATCGCTGATTTCATAGCCAGTTATTATAGCAGAAGTGATGAAAATTGAATAGTCAGATATATTATTGACAATAACTAAATTATGTATTAGAATTAAATTATGTATACAGTATCCATCTCCAGTCGAGGTTTAATGTATCTACCTTTGGCTTTACAAAAGGAACTGAATATTGAAAAAGAGTCTAAGGTTAGGTTAAAAGTGGTTGGTAAAGGTAAATTACAAGTGAGTCCTTTAAAAGATATTTTTTCAATGGCAGGCAGTCTAAAATCGCCTAAAAATGAAGAATTTGATTTAAATAAGTGGCGACAAGAACAAGAAAAAGAATATGCCAGGTTATAAGTATGTAGATACCAATATTTTGATCAGGATTGGGGAAGGGAAGGAGGAATATATAAGGTGGTTACAGGCTAAGGAAGAAAAAGATGAAAAAATGATGGTGGCTTCGATAGTAATGGCGGAGGTAATTTGGGTACTAAAGAGTTTTTATAAGAAAAATAGGGAAGAAATAAATCAGTTTGTGGACAGTATTGTGGCAACCCGTTGTCTGCAGTTGAGAAGTAAACATAATATTAAAAAAGCCTTGGAGTTGTATAAACAGAGTGGAATTAAATTTACGGATTGCCTAATTGCCAGTTACATGAAAGCAGAGGATGTGATCTATAGTGACGATTTGGATTTTGAGAAATCGGGAGTTAAGAGACGAGAGATAAGAGTTGATCAGGACTAACTAATTGTTGTTCACCGGTGTCGAGGTTTTTGAGACTGACTTGATTTTTATCAATTTCTTCGGGTCCTAAGACGATTACATATTTAAAATTGTTTTTGGAAGCATATTTAAATTGTTGACCTAGTTTGAGATTAGGATCAAGATTAAGGGTAGCATTAACTTGATTTTTCCGTAAAAAGTTGACTAAATCCAAAGAATTTTGATAGGTATCCGGGGAGAAGGTGGTAATAAAAACTGAACTAGGATTGGAGTTGACAGAGGGGAGTTTATTTGAATCTTTGAGGAATTCGAGAATAGCCATATCACCGATAGCAAAACCAACTCCGGGAAGATTTTTTTGACCACCAACTTGTTGGGTGAGGTTATTGTAACGACCACCGCCAAAAAGAGCTCGTTTGAGAGTGGAAGTGGTAGCCCAGGCTTCAAGAACCAAGCCGGTATAGTAATCAAGGCCACGGACAATTTTAAGATCAATAGTAAAAAAGTCTTTAAGGTCGTTGGGAATAAGAGAGAGGGTGGTGTTGAGGCGAGGAGAAAAGTTGGCGGGAGGCTTGGCGAGAAGAGAGGGGAGTTGAGAAATTTGTTTTTGGGAAAAACCCAAATCTTGGAGCCATTCTGCAAAAACTTTTGTGTCCATTTTATCGATTTTATCGATAGCTTGGAGTAATGTTTTGTATTGATTTTGGTCAAGAGATAGTTTTTCAGAGAGATAATTTTGAAGAGCTTGGCG
>DBPM01000003.1 GCA_002304845.1 Candidatus Shapirobacteria bacterium UBA1420 | reverse complement strand
ACTCTTAAATCCCAACGAGTCGGTAAAGTTTTTTGCCACAAAAACATTCCCAAATTTTTCTCATTAATTCTCTCCACAAAAGCTTCTAATTCTTCTCTCTTTTCAAACTTCCTAACTGATTTCCCTTGAGAGCCCCGTTCATGTTTGGCAATCACCGGAAACTCCCAATCGCCTACCTCTAAAATCTGATCTTTAGTATAAAAAATTCTCGTCGGTACTATAGGAATGCTATTTTGCAAAAACACCCCATGTTGAGCAATTTTCCCCATCCTTGTCCAAGATAAATAAGTCCGACTGTTAACACATTTCACTCCTTTTGTTGCCAAAATCCGAATTGCCAAATTTCTGGCTTCAGTATATTTACCACTTCTTGTCCCTGCCACCCTAAACCATAATCCATAAACTTCCTCCGGCCGCACCTCTTGACCTCGAATAAACACTTTACTTTCTCCATTTTTCAAATCAAAAGACAGTTCTCTATACAAAGCTCTATCAACCTCAATTCCCATCGCTGCCGCTTCTGTCGCCAACCTGTCAACTTCAAATTGACTCTGTCTTAACGACATTGTAAAAGTAATTATTCTTTTATTTTTCATATTTTAAAAAATAAAAAATTCGCAGAAATAATTTTTTCGGCGTTGAACGTGGTCACACATTCACAGCAAGAAAAAATTGTTTCAAGAATTTTTTGAGTCTTTAAGAGATGCTAAATATTTAACAATTTCGGCGGGAGCATCTATCCCAGTCGCTTTCATAAAACCTTTAAATTGTGGTCCTTTATTAACTTCCCATACCACCGGCCTTTTTCTTTCTTTATCCCGAAACGCCACGTCCACCCCAGCAATCGCTATTCCACAACTTTTAGCCGCCCTTACTGCCAAATCATAAATCTCCTGAGGTAATTGCGCCACTTCTACTTTACCTCCAGCACTATAATTGTTTCTAAATTCATTTCGACTCTGACTACTGCGTTTCATCGCCCCCAGAGCCTTATCGCCTATCACCAACACCCGATAATCACCATCATTTTCAATATATTCTTGGAGCATATACCGTCTCCCGTCCTCGGTCTCCGATTTCCTCAATTCTCTTACCAACTTTTCCAACTCTTCTAAATTATTGGCCTTAAACACCCTCTCGCCTCTATTCCCCCCACTACCTTTAATTATTACTGGAAAATGTAGACTTGACTCCGAAAGAATATTTTTACAGCGCGCAGCCGCAACGCGAGAAACCTGGTGTGCCTGTCCGCCTCTGGAGGAAGCACTGCTAAAAATATTCTGAGGAGTCAAATTACACATATATTCATACAATGTCCACAATGATCCATAAATAGTCCTTGGCACTTCTATTCCCGTCTCCGTCAATCTCAACATTTGCCACGCCTTTCTGGCAAAACTCGGTTTTCCATGCTCCACTATCGGATCAACAATAATTGGTTTCTTTTTGCCTTTCAAACTTTCTAATATTAGATCTACTTCTTCCCAGTGTTTACCTGTAGTTCTAAAAAAAAGCACATCATAATCAGAGGCATCTTTGCCTTTTAGTTCTACTCTTCCATTCTCAGTATCAAAAAAAACCTTATTATACGAAATTAAATCCAATTCCACCCCCAACTTTTTCGCCGCTTTTCGCACCAATACTAAATGTCGACTAATTTTACCTCCAAAAAACACTGCGATTTTAGTCATTTTTCCCTCCTTTTTTAGCTGAAATTAAAAACCCTTCTAGATCTTTTCTGCCTAATAAAAATTTTGTTCTCAACTTCCGTCTATCAGCCACACTCACCGCGGTCACCACTTTCTTTCCTTGTAACCAAAACGTAATTCCTATCACCGGCCTATCCTTATTTTGTCCTAAACTCGACCGATAATGCCGATAATACAGCACTTTATCCGCCGATAATAACCCCATTTTAATGGCCAAATCTCTATCAATCGAGCTCCTGAAAGCGCCGGTATCTACCTTAGCCCTCACTTCTACTACTCGATGTTTTTTTAGCTTCAAAATCTTATCTTTATCTATCTCTGGCACAAACCCTTTGGGAATTTTAACTTTGATAATTTCCAGTGGTTGAATCATTTTTACCTTTTCTTTTTCTGCTACCTTATCCGCAAACTTTTCCCCAAACAAATATTTAGCCAAAGAAATAGCATGTTCCTCACTTCTGACTGTAATATCCTCCACTTTCTCAATTCTTCTTTTTAACCCCGCTTTATTACAAATCTGTATCGACAATCCCGGCCTGGCATTAACTTCCAATACTTTTGGTCCCTCATCTTTATCCAAAACCACATCCACTCCCAAAAACCCCAACTCAGGTATTGCTGCTTGTGATTTTACCGAGGTTTCCAATATTTCTTTCCAAAATGGAATCTTAATCCCATTAACTTTGATATTTTTTTTCTTCCCAAAATCATAAATCCTCTTCACCTCATCTCCCTTGCCTTCAATTCCAAAAGTAGTAATTCCAGTTGCCAAATCTATTCCCAATCCATACGCCCCTTGTTGTAAATTAGCCTTGCCTCCACTTTTTTCAGTGGGAATTCTTAGCATGGCCATTACCGGTACTTTATTAGCCACTATCACTCTCACATCCGGTGTACCTGCCTTGGTCAACGACAAAAACATTGGATGAATCTTCACCCTCTCTTCAATAATCACATGATCACGACTACTATGAAGACTATACTTTCCCTGTAATATCTCCTGACAATGCTGAATGATTTCCTCCAAAGTTATCGTCTTTCCATCCATTAGTTGATATTTACCATCACCCACTTTTTTTCTAAAAATCAAAATTCCTTCTCCCCCATAACCGGTCACCGGCTTAATCACAAAATTAGCTGTTACTTGCTTCCAATCAAAAGCCATTAACTCTTCATTGTCTTTAAATCTAGCGATCAACTTGGGTACAATCACCCCCGCCTTAGCTAATCTTCTCTTGGTTTTAAATTTACTGTCAGCAATTGCTCGTCCTTCAGCACTATTTTTACGCAAATACACTTTATTCCTCTCGTTTTTTGTCAAAAACTGCCGATAATCTCTTAAGTTAAATTTAAACATTGTTCTACTATTAACTATTGACTATTAACTAATTACTTTTTCCTAATTGCTCCCTTAAACCTCTTTATCTCTGTCATTCTGATTCCACTATAACTTCCTACCATCACATTAATAACTATCACTAATAATATTACCCAACCTGGATACCTCAATACAAAATCCTGAAACATCTGAATCCTCATCGTCAAAGTACCAATAGTTGCCAACAGTAAAGTTCCCCAAGTCAATCTCATTGCCTCCTTTTTACTTTTAGCCAACTGCGTTCTAATAAACTCCTCTGTCAGTAAAATCATGAATAACATTGGAAAAATCGAAATTTTACCTACCTCCAACACCCCTAAACCCGCCGCTATTGACATGGTTATCAAGGTCGTCACACCAATCATCAATAAAGTAATTGTCCGAGCCGGCCAAAAATGCAACTTTAATTTCTTCAACAATCTATTGCTCAGCAATCCTGATCCTAAAATCACTACAAACAGAACTAAACCTGTTTTTAAACCGGTAGCCAACATCGCCACCGACACCATCGTTGGCATAAAAATCCCATAACCAGACACCCCCACTATATAGTGTAAAAAAGACACCAAGGTCGCTACTAATGGTAACAGCAATAATAGTACTATCGTATTTTCCGGTACTCCTTTCTCCACCGCTAGTGATAACAATGGACTAATATTCTCTGATTTTTTATCGTACGCTTCCGTTATATTTACTGATTCTGGTGTTGGTATCACTGTTGGTAGTACTGTTGGTTCCGGACTGGGACTAATTAATCTATTTCTAGCTAAAGTTGCTCTGTTGGACATCAACATTAATGCCAACAAAAAAATAGAGACGGCAGTTTTTCTCATTTCTGTTTTAATATCTAATTATCAAGCTAATAACTAGTCACTAGCTTGATAAGGTGGCGTATTATAACACCATTATTTCCTATCTTTGTTATATAATCTAGGTATCAATATGAAACTAACCCGACTCATTTCTCAAGTAGATATTGGTAAATTACCTCTCGGGGGTGGCAAAACTCTCTCTGGTACTTATCAAAACGAAACCACTTTAGTCAACATTATTGTTAAAAACTCCCTAATCTTAGCCGGAATTATTTTATTAGTTCTTATTATTGCTGGTGGCATCATGATGATGGTTTCAGCTGGTTCAGGCGATCAAAAACAAGCTACTACCGCCAAATCGATAATTACCAATTCTCTTATTGGCTTCNNCATTGAAAACCCTACTAAATATCCTAGTACTGGTGGCAGTGGTCTCTTCACTTTCTTCAGCAACCTCTTAAAGTTTGCCGGTGTTGTGGCCGGTATTATTCTTGTTGTTCAACTTATTATGGGTGGTTATGCTTACCTCAATGCTGGTGGTAATCAGAAACAAATTGAAGATGCTTGGAATAAAATTTGGCAAAGCCTGGTCGGTATTCTTATAGTTTCCGGAGCTATGATTCTAGCTGGTGTCATTGGCCGTCTCTTTGGTATCGATATCTTAAATCCCACTATTACTGGACCTACTACTCAACCATAATATGAAACTTATCGCTCAACATACTTATAAAATCGAAGGTCCCGGTATTAATCCTGGTGATAGTGTCAAGGCTACTACCGCCCTCGAAAAACTAATCAGTAACGTTATGGGGGTCTTAACCATTGTTGCTGTCATCTGGTTTGCTCTTCAAATAATTCTCGCTGGATATAGTCTCATGACTGCTCACGGTGATCCTAAAAAAATCGAAGAGGGTTGGTCCAAACTTACTAATGGGATTTTAGGAATCTTTATTGTCATTATTGCTGCTGGTTTAGCCGCTCTTTTGGCTAAACTTCTCGGTCTCTCCAATCCTTTCGACCTTGAAGCTTTCTTTAAAAGTATTAAACTTTAATAAAAATGGCCATCTGCAACCCAGTTCTTAAAAACTGTGAAAAACAAATCAAAGACCCTACTGGTTACACCAATAATGTCGTCCAAGGGGTTTTTTCGATTTTCTTTATCGTCGCTGTCATTTGGTTTGTTTGGCACTTTATGATGTCCGGCTACCACATGATCAATAATCAGGGTGACCCCAAGCGTATTGAAACTTCCCGTGCCGAAATGATTAACGCTCTTTTAGGTTTAGGGATCGTTTTTGCTGTTTTTGCTGTCCTTAAGTTTGTTGGTTACATCTTAGGTATCCAAGATCTAGAAAAATTAATCATTACCTGGCCCACCCTTTCTTAAATCTTTATTTATTGTTAAACTTTACTAATTAGTTATTAATTTTAAAAAAAATGAAACTCATTGCTCAATCTTCTCAAAAAATCGAAATCAAACCCTCCGGTTTTGGTGGTGAAACTACCACTATGACTATAGGTGGTATTGTTTCCGGTGCCATTTCCTTGGTTATGTTAATCGTGGCCCTGGTTTTCTTTTTTATGTTAATTCTTGGTGGACTCAAGTGGGTTATGGCTGGCGGTGATGAAAAAGCTCTGGCTACCGCCCGTACCCAGATTACTAATGCTCTGATTGGTCTAGCTATCGTCTTTGCCGCCTTCGCCATCATGAAACTGATTGAAACTGTTTTTGGTATCAGCCTTTTAAGCGGTATGTCCATTCCCACCTTCAACCGCTAATCTACACTGACCTGAAAACCCTTCGCAATCGCGAGGGGTTTTTTTTGGACTTTATACTATAATGTAACTATGAACAAACCTTCTTGTTTCTTGTTTCTTGTTTCTTGTTTCTTGTTTACAAAGCCAGTTCTCGCCCAAAGCACTACCTCCTGGTCCGGTCGTTGTGTCCAACACGGCGATGTGGCTACTATTCAAGGTTTTGAGTGTCTCTTCGCTAATATTCTTCAAGTTATCGTTACTATCGCTGGATTAGCTTTTTTCTTTATGTTTATCAGTGGTGGTTTTAAATATCTCACCAGTAGTGGCGACGAAAAAAAACTAGCCACCGCCTCTTCCACCCTAACCATGGCTATCATTGGTTTAGTTGGTGTGATTGCTTCCTGGCTAATTATGAATTTCATTCAAAAATTTACTGGTGTCAACGTTACTACCTTTGAAATCCCTGGTGGCCCGTGAAAAAAAACATCTTTATTCTTTCTACTTTTTGTTTTCTCTTTTTTACCATTTCCCCCGCTTATGCTGCCAGTTTTTGGCAAAGATTGTTTCCTTCTCTTCAAATTAAAAGCCAAACCGAACGCAAAGCCCCCAATCAAGCCGTTGCCCCAGAAATCCCTAGCGACGACTCTTATTCCAACACCCTGACTGAAGATACAGTCACCTGTAGTGGTCATGGCGAAGCTGGCAATAGTTGGTCCGCCGAAGATCATAAAACCGACATCATCAAAGTTGATCCCAATGGTAACCAATACACTGAAAGTGTTTACGAAGACTACGATGCCCAAGATCTCAGTGGTGAAATTGATCTTAAAAACCTATCTAATGAATATTACCGAAACTTCCAGTCTTTTTTTGCTCGCGGTAGCATCAAATGTACCGAAGCCAGAGCTAAAAATAGTTTTCTCTCTTTAGAAATGACTGGATCCAGTGCTTCTTTACGCTCCTTACCTACTAATCAAATTAACTACTATCGTAGTCAATTTTTAACCCAAGCCGCCATGTCCTTAAACAACAGTGAAAAACTTGATACTGTCACCCAAGACTATCAAATCGCCTGGGACTGCCAAGGTACTTGTATGGAAATGACTCAAGACGAGACCAAAACCAGCTCCTGTCGACCCGTTTATCTCAGCGAACTCGTTTTTGGACTTCAAAACGAAGAGCTTTACTACCCCACCCCCGATTCTCCACCTGAAAATTTTCCTCAAAAAATTCTCACCCCTGTTCTCAGTCATTATAGTGGTAATTGTGGTACTTACGGTTGTTATTCACAACGTTCTGGTGGTAAAACCTTTGTCCCCCTACCAAAAGAGGATTATCTACTTTTTTACAAACAACTCAACTACGTTCCCAAAGGTAATGTTAACAGTCGAGTCACCATCACTAACTATCACGGTTACGACACTACTAACGATCGTCCCATCAATCCTGTCGACGAAACTCACGATCGTACCCTACCTAATGCCGCTGCCGCCTATTCACCTCAATCAACCACCCTTAGTTTTGTCAACCCCAGCCAACAAAAATCCCTTGATAATACCGACATTTGCAATAGCAAAGTTAATCCCCAAGCTTCTCGAGATAAACCTCAAAACAAAAACCTGGCTACCTTCGTCAAAGGTTTGATTAAACGAGTCTCAGCTGGTGAAAACTTCAGTAAAAGTGTCTCCATTCCCACTACCAGTACCTACGACAATCAAATTGTGGAGAATGTTCAAGTTAGCGAACAAGCTTTTTCCAACATGATTCCATCAGACTCCTTGAATAAAAAACAATTGTTAAATACCAGTTTTTCCAGTAAAACTCCCACCAATGACAAAGCTAATGTTGTCGACCCTGGCTATCGCTCTGACCTTTTATACCAAGAAATGCGCTCTTTACTTCGTCCTGCATCTTGGTAATATTTTGTTACAATAAATTATGGCAAAAAGCCTTTTGACTAAAATTTTATTTTTTACCTTTTTATTCTTTTTTGTTTTCTCGCCTCATTTCAGCTGGGCCCAATCTTCAGATATAGGTAGTTCATCTGTCGCAAATAATGCCTTTTTTCAAAAACAAGATGCTATCAAAAACAATACTGGACTAGAATCTTGGACCAACGAAGCTATGGGCAGCAATATGATGTCTCTCTTTATTGGTCTCAATGGTACTATTCCCGCCGAAATCTTTGATCTTGGTTCTTCTCAAACTAGCTTTTATATTCCCGGTGGTGCTGTTGGCAATCTTAACAATCTGATCGCTTCTTTGCACACTCCTCCCGCTTCCGGCATCGAATATATTGCGCAAATGAAAGATAATTTTCTCGGTAAGCCTGCTTATGCTCAAGGGGTTGGATTTCGAGGTCTACAGTTTTTAATCCCGCTTTGGCGTGGCTTTAGAAACATGGTCTATGTCTTAGCTACTCTGATTTTTCTTGTCATTGGTTTGATGATTATCCTTAGAGTCAAAATCAATCCTCAAACCGTCATCACTATTCAGAGTGCCATCCCACAAGTCTTTACCACTCTCATTTTAGTTACTTTTTCTTATGCTATTGCCGGACTAGTCATTGATTTTTGCAACCTACTCCAAGCTATTTTTGTTGCCCTAATGTTTTCTGTCAAAGGTGTTAA
>DBPM01000026.1 GCA_002304845.1 Candidatus Shapirobacteria bacterium UBA1420 | reverse complement strand
CGGGAGCAACCGATGGGTTTTTATCTGAGAGATAAAAATTGGTTGCAAAAGTGTCGAGAATTAATGCCGGAAATGGAATGGGCTTGGGAAACCATTGAGACGGGAAAGGTGGAGGAAAATATGAAAATAATTGCCGGTGAAGTGAAAGAAGCAAGACAAAAAGCTGGAGGGAATAATTATTTATTTGAAATGATAATGGCTAGAAATGGGTATTATTTGAATGTGTCAGGAAGTCACGGAGGCTCATGGTTGAGTCAGGAATTAGTCATAGGCGTGCGAGGTATAATCGCTTTGGATATAAATGGAAAAATAGAATATCGATTAGGAAAAACTGAAGGTTTACATTATTGTGAACATTGCGGTTGTTGGTACAGTGGTGAAAAATGTCCGGTTTGTAAATAAAGACGTGGTAGGTCTATAATGAAATTATGAAAAAGACATGGTCGTGGATAGTCCTGATTGTTTTATTATTGATTTTTTTACCAAAGGTAAATTGGGGAAAGATAAGTCTGTTGCCAGTGGAAACAGTGACAGTCAATGGGGAGGCTAAAAGTCAACAAAAAAATGAAATAGCCACTTTTACGGCTGGAGTGGAAGTGGTTAGTTCAGTTAAAGAAGGGGCGGTGACAGAGGTGAATGGGAAAATTGCTGAATTAACTAAAGCGATAAAAGATTTTGGCATTACCGAGGCAGATATCAAGACACAAAATATCTCTATTTATCAGGAAGAAGATTCTTATTGGGATGGTGGGGTCCAGAAAAGTCGCAAAGGTTTGTGGCGGGTAAATAATTCCATAGAGATAGTACTGAGAGATGTGACTAGAGTGAATGATTTTGCAGACCTATTAAATAAAAGTGCGGCTAATAATGTTTATGGACCTAATTTTGCCATGAGTGATATAAATGAGGTTGAGAAAAGTCTTTATGAGGGGGCGATGGAAGATGCTAAAGAAAAGGCAGCCACCATTGCCAGATATTCAGGACGGAGAATTGGTAAGGTTATCAGTGTCAATGAAACGTCTGGTGGTCAGGTGATGCCAGTGTATATGAAAAGTGTTATGTTAGATTCTGGAGGTGCTGGAGTTGAGCCGGGTAGTAGTACAGTCTATAAAGGTCTGACAGTGGTGTTTGAATTGAAATAAACTCAGATAAACCGCAATTTGAATTTTTGATATAGATGAGATTATTGAGTTGAGAGATGTTTTGCATGAGAATGGGGCATGATAAAAGAAAGCAGGCTTAGAGTTCATTTACTTGATAGTTATAAAGATCCGGATGCGATAGCAGCGATTGCTATTCGTCGATGTTATAGCAATGATTCGTACGAAGAATTAATAGAGAAAATTAGTCCTGAGAAGAGAAAACAATTAGTGGCTCAGGTTGAAGCCAGTGGTCATACCTCGACTTTGGAACATCAAATGTTTACTTTTGCAGTAGAAGGTTTGAGTAGAATTGCAGAAACCCAATTAGTGAGGAAAAGGGTGGGAGCCAGTTATTCGATTAGGTCTGGTCGATATGTAAACATGGCAGAGGCTGAGTACGTGATTCCTGAATCGATTAAGAATAGTTCGTTATTACCTCAATATAGGGAACATTTGGAATCAGTGCAAAAGATGTATAAAGAATTAACTGACTCAGGTATTCCCGAAGAGGATGCGCGTTTTATTCAACCGCAATCTTTAGCGACAAAATTAATTGTGTCTATGACTGGTTTAGCATTGATGCAGTTTTTAGAGAAAAGGGAGTGTACCAGAGCACAATGGGAAATTAGAAAAATGGCTACAGAGATGCATAAGTTAGCAAAGAAGGTTTCACCTATAGTTTTTGATAATGCTGGACCTACCTGTAAGACACAAGGTATTTGTTGGGAAGGGAAGAGGAGTTGTGGTTTATGGAAGCAGATTGAGGGAGCGACATTAAAAATACGTCAAAAGCATCTATTTAAGGAGGGTGCTGGTGGTGATTTAAAATTCATTGATGAGTAGTGAAAGAGGGAAACTAATTGTTTTTGAAGGGGTGGGGGGATGTGGTAAAGGAACTCAGGTGGAATTGTTAAGACAAGCACTGACAGAGAGAGGTAAAAAAGTATTGGTAACTTGTGAACATACCAGAGATACTCCAATAGGAAGATTAATTGAAGAGACAATTAAGAAAAAAAACGAGGGGATGGATCCGGATGCACTACAGGTGGCTTTTATTTCTGACAGAATCAATCACACTAACAGAGTGATTGTACCAGCTTTAGAAAGTCATGATTTTGTGTTAGCTGACCGTTATGAGGCTTCAACTATTAGTTATGTGGGAGCTGATAAAAGACAGGCGGTATTTGATTTTCAAAGAAAGATGGGAATTAGGGTAGCTGATTTGACTTTAATTATTGATTTAGATTTAAAAGAGGCAGTTAAAAGAGTATATGGACGTGGGGATCAGGATATTTTTGATAATATAGAAAAGTTTAAAAAAGTAAGGAAGGGTTATGAGTGGTATACGCAGATGAGCCAAGGTGAGGTGGTTTGGGTGGATGGGAACGGTAGTCGAGAAGAGGTGCATGGACGAGTCATGCAAGAAATAGTGAGTCGAGGGTGGTTGAGGTAAAATAAGTTATGGATAAAATATTTGATTTAATTTCTCAGGAAGATAAATATCAACAAGAGGCGATTAGATTGATTCCCAGTGAGAATTTTATCAGTGAAGAGGTAAAGAAGGTTTTGGGTAGTAATTTATCCAATAAATATGCTGAAGGTTATCCGGGGAGGCGCTATTATCAGGGTAATAAATATATTGATGAAATTGAAAATTTGGCTATAGAAAGGGGCAAAAAATTGTTTAGGGTGGAGCATATGAATGTACAGGCTTATTCCGGTAGTCCGGCTAATTTGGCGGTGCTTTTAGCGCTATTAAAGCCAGGTGACAAGATATGTGGGATGAGATTAGCCGATGGGGGACATTTAACTCATGGACATCCGGGAATCACTTTTTCAGGAAAATACTTTGAAAGTATTCAATATGGGGTGAATCAGGAGGGAGTGATAGATTATGAGGCAGTGGCAGAGATGGTTAACAAAGAAAAACCAAAGTTAATTTTTTGTGGAGGGAGTGCTTATCCTTGGAAAATCAATTGGCAGAGATTTTCTGAGATTGCTAGCAGTGTTAATGCTTATTTGATAGCTGATATTGCCCATATTGCGGGTTTAATTGCCGGAGGAGTACATGAGAGTCCTGTAAATTATGTGGATATAATTACCTCAACGACCCATAAAACTCTAAGGGGTCCCAGAGGAGCTTTTATTGGAGTGACGAAAAGAGGGATAAAAACAGCTGAGATGAAAGGTGACGGTGAGTTAAATAAAAAAATCGACAAGGCGGTGTTCCCCGGTTTGCAAGGGGGACCGCATATGAACGCCATTGCAGCCATGGCGGTGGCTTTTGGAGAAGCCAGCCGACCGGAGTTTAAAAAATATGCGCAGGCGGTGGTAGAGAATGCACAGGTATTGGCAGAAACTTTAAAAGCGGCAGGAATCAGAGTTTTTGGAACAGAAAATCATTTGATGTTGGTGGATTGTGGAGTGGGGAGAGGAAAGGAAATGGCAGTGAAGTTGGAAAATGAGGGCATAATTGTGAATGCCAATATGATTCCCAGGGATCAAGGTAGCCCGATGAAGCCCTCGGGAATCAGGGTGGGTAGCCCGGCGATGACCACCAAAGGTTGGGGAAAAAAGGAGTTTGAAGAAGTGGGTAAGAGAATTGCGAAGGTAATAAATTCGTAATTTTTGTCACCATTTGTAGTTAGGAAAAGGGAAATATTTTTGGATGAATATATAATTATGCCGGATCATGTGCATGGGATTATTGAAATCGTAGGGGCCGGGCAGTGCCCGGCCCAATTCGAAATTATATTATCGGGAATCCGAGGAATTTTTTAAAAGCCAAAAAAGGGTGATGATTAACAAACCAAAGCCGAGGAATTGAAGTAGTTGAGGCCAGAATAAAATATAGATATCGGGACAGGGCGATACCTGGCCTGTACACAGGGCATCAGGTAATTCCCAGGCATTGGCCCAGTTGTTCAGAAGATAATGGTTTTTGAGGAGATGTATTTTGCCGTTTTGTCGGTAAAAAGCCAACCAACCAGAGGAATAGGATTGAGGTAGGATAAGAGTATGGGCCGGGGAATCGAGATTTATTTTGTAATAAAAAATACTGTTTTTAGAGTCGAGATAATGTCGATTAAGGGGAGCCGGATAATTTGGGGGAGTGGAGAATAAGTTATAAATAGTGATGTTGTCAATATAGTTTTTGTTGGCTTGATGGAAACTAGTGTTATTGAAAATAAAATTAAGACCATAATCAAAAGTGTCGATTTGTCGAGCGGGAATATAAAACCATGAAGTGGCGGGATTGGGAGAGGTGGGGAGAAGGGTTTCAAAATACTTGTTTAAAAGATTATCGGAAATGGCGGAAATTTTGAGAGGCAATCCAGCTTCATGTCGGGAATTGATTTTGACTAAATAATTTTGAGAAAGAGAGGCTTTGGGGAAGTGAAAAGCAAAAATGTTTTGAGTGGTATCTGAATGTTCTTGGCTTTGAGTAACCAGTGTGTTTTCAGTTAATAAAAGAGAGTTGGGATCAAAGTTTAATTCTGATTGCAGACGAGAAGTGAAATAATTATCAAAATTGGGGGAGGCTTGGTGGTCGACAAGATAGTCACCCAGTCTTTGATAATCATAATCGACTAGAGCAAAATCGAAAGCTGGGGCGGAAGGAAGTTGGGAGGTGGTAGCAATTTTAGTGGAAAAATTAGTTTGATAAACAGAAATATTTTTAGTTTGTTTGACCAGGGTTAAATTAGGTAAACTGTCGAGTAAATTTTTGGTCGGTTGGGATAATTTACCATAGATGTTTTCATCGGGAAAATAAATATTGTTGTCAAAAATAATGTATTCAATAAAATATTTGGAAAAGACATTGTTTAATAGTAATGGATCTTGGCTTTGGATGGCATGACTTAATTCCCAATAATATTGTTCGTTTTTTAAATTCCAAGTATCAAAAGCACGGTCTAAAATTGGTTGGGGAATGGCATACCAAATGAAGCCAGAGCCGGATAGGTTCCATTTATAGTTGGTCCAACCCCAAAAAGAACCTTGGGGGAGATTGGCGATACGAGCGGTCGGGGCGACTTGAGATTGAAAAAAGTTAAAGATTTCCATGTATTCTTGGGGAATTTTTTGTCGAACATCAGGTGAGAAATAGTCACCACTAAAACTAGGTTGAGAGAAAAAATAAAGACAAAGAAGAGACAGAAAAATTGGTAACTTGGCGACAAAAGAAGAGTATTTTAATTGAGTTGCGATTTGATAAAGGAGTTGCAAGCCCAAAGCAAAGAGGTAACTAAAAAGGAAGGCAGCGGGTACCAGAAATTTGGTCCAAGGTGAACGAAAAATTTGGTTGATAATGGGCAGTGAACGAAGAGATTGATTTAAAAGATTGAAAGGAAATTGGTTGGAAAGTAAAGTTAGGGCGGAGAGGAGTAATAAAAAAATAAGGGAGATTTTAATATACTTGGGGGTATGTCGATGAGTAAAGAGAGAAATAAAACCTAAGATAACCACAAAAGATAAAAGATAGCCACAGAGGAGAAAATAATGATTGGAAAAATGTTGTTGCCACGCGGCTAAAAGAGCGGTATTGTTACTGGGAAAATCGTAGTAATAGCCACGCAAGAGCAAAAAATCACTCAGATTGCCCCGGGCCTGATTTCGAGCAAAGGTTTCATCGTTACTCATGAAATTGCCGATGCCGGCAGTGGGGTTTTGGAGATTGGTTTTAAGAAAATAAAGTTGAGGTAAAAGCCAAAAAGAATTAATTAAGAAGATAATTAGATAAATAGATAAGTAGTTGGGAAGATGAGAAATTTTTGGACGGGTTATAAAATGGGCGAGTAAAATTAACGAGATACACAGTAGATAGACAATAAAAATAGTTTGGACGTGGAAAGAGGGGATGGCTAGGATATTTAAGATAATCAGTTTTTTGAGGTGTTTTTTATTTTCCAAAAAATCCCAAAAAGTAAAAATCAGCCAGGGAAAAAAGCCCCAAAAAGTGGAAAAGGATTCCAAAGGGACACGGAAATATTGAACAGAGCCGAAATTGAGGAGGTAAAAGAGAGCAGCGGCGAGAGGGATCAATTTTTGGGATAGATGTTTTTTGAGACCAAAATAAATACCAAAGGTACCTAAAAAGAGCATGGCAAAATGCCAAAAATAGCGGATTAACCTGACAGGCAGGATGAGGGTTAGGGGTAAGATGAGCAGTTGACGGACAAGATCAGTAGCGTGGGCCATACCACCGACTAAACCCAGACCTTGATATTCTTGCCAGACGGCTAAAAAAGATCTTTTTAGATTTAAGCTGAGATTGAGTTCCGGCATGAGATTGTCCCAACCGATTAAAAAGGTGCCGGGAGTGTAGTTTTTAAGGCACAAAAGAGAGAGGACAGCGACTAAAATAATTTCGCTAAGATGTCGTTTACACCAGGCAAAGATAGGCATTAACTAATTATACTGATTTGGAGAAAGAAACGACAGGGAAGTTTGATTTAGGTTGAGTGACACCACGAACTAAATACCATAAATGATAAATGGTATTGGAAGGCAGAATTGAAATGGCAAAAATTTGAGCCAAGTTAATCAGAATGGAAAGAAAGGTAGGTCGATATCCATTTTTAAGAGCTAAAAGACGACTTTGTAGAGTAAGAGCAAAGGTTTTTTTAGGATTAAGACGGGAGAGAGAACCCTTGACTTGACGATAAAAATAGAGATTATCGGGTAAATTGGTGATATCACCATATTTAATCAGTTGAAAATAGAGATCAACTTCTTCAGCGGAACGTTTAGAGGGTTCATACCAATTGAATTTTTTAGGCAACAGAGCACGATTGACCATCATATAACCTTGCTGAGTTGGTACAGCCCAAAACATCATATTTTTGACTTTTTGGGGATTAGTGGGAAAAGATTTGGTGCCGATAACTTGATTTTGTTCATTGACAAGAGTGCATTGACCACCGACCAAAACAGTTTTTTTATGTTTTTTAAGATAGGCCAGTTGTTTTTCGAGACGGTTGGAAACAGAGATGTCGTCGGCATCCATGCGGGCCAAGTATTTGCAACGAGCATGGGCAATAGCGATATTACTGGTCAGAGAAACGCCTAAATTAATTTTGTTTTTATAGGCACGAATACGTTTATCCAGGCGGGCGTATTTTTTGATGATTTTCCAAGAGTCATCATCGGAGGCGTCATCGATAATGATAAATTCAAAGCGGGTGAAGGTTTGAGAGAGAATGGATTCGATAGCAGCAGGCAGATAAGTGGCGGCATTCCAGACCGGCATATAGACGGAAATTAGAGGTTTTTTAAATTTAAAGTTGGTCATGGTAGTTTCGCCTTGTAACTAAGGACTCATCAGCTCCGCAGCGGCGGAGGACTACCAACAATCTCTTTTTCTTTTTTCTTTCCTTTCTTTTTCCCCATGCTCCCGCGGGAACTTTGCCTATTGGCATTGTTCCCACGGGGGGTTAAGGGGCTAGGGGTTTTTAGTGTGTTGGCACAATTTCAATTTGTGTATCAAATAGTTCCTGGGGAATATATCCTCGGAATTCTTGACTAACATACTTAAAGGCCAAAGGACCTTTTATTGTCATGTTGCCATTTTTGATTTCGTCATAAATTCTATTCTCGATGTCAGAGTGCATCTTGGATATATCGTTCCAGATTATAACCTCGCCATTTAGAATAGAGATTTCTGCTGTTTCGCCATTGGAGGCAACCAAAATGATTGCTCCTGGTGAATATATGGTGTCTCCAACCTTGATACCATAACCGAAAACGACAGCGAATTCGCCTTTTTGGGTTTGAATTTGATAATCAACCCAAGTCGACTCCACAATTGCGAGTTCATCGGTGTCATATGGCGCGTCGTGATTACAAAGAATACGACCGTTGGTTATGGCGACGGTTCCGTCATCGAGAATCACACCAGTTTCTTGTCCGTCGACAAAAATTTTACCAGAGTCAACGGGTTCGGGAGTGGGGGTGATCTCAGCCGGTTCTACAACCTCTTCTGTAGGTTCGAGGGTGGGGGTGGAAGGGGTTAAGGCGGGAATAATACCCGTGTTGCCAAAAAGCAACAACCCAAATGACACAACCGCCAATCCTAGTAAGAGTATCATGACCCATATAGGGACGTTATTGCCTCTTTTATTCTTTTCAGCGAGTTTATTTTGTCGCCGGGTTTCTGCGGCTTTTTTTGCTGCTTCTGACCTTTTTTGTTTTTTTTCTTCTTCTGTGAGTGCCATTTTACACTCGTCCTTTCTCCCTAAACAGGGTATAAAAAATTGTGAATTCTCCGACTTTCACCGGGTTCTTAACCGTGTTCCATTGGGAACGACGGTCTCCGTATACAAACGGGTTCCTGCGAGAACTTGGAAGACCACCTCCTTTAAGAAGTCTTTTAGATTCAAGTACTCACACTGGAAACAAAAAATTATTTCCAAAGTGAGTACTTGAATTAAGACTATAGGAAAGAAAACATAGCTATAAAGCTATGAGCCATTGGTAGATTGGTGAAGTGGGCCAAGAGGCCGCCTTCGCCAAGGCTACGGCAGGCTAAAAAAGAGATTGTTAAAGAACTGTGTTTTTGGCTAATCCAAACGCGGTGTCTGGGTAGCCGCTGACACTGACTGGTGATAAACACCAGGGGAGAAACGGAGTAAGTATGACGAGGAGCCACCTTACCCCGAGAGTCTCTCCTCTGATGTTTATTCAGAGGGAAGTTAAACTTCTAGTTGTTAAAAGATTGAAAGTTGACTATCACAATCAACAATCAATTGTAATGAAGTGTATCAAGAAAAGACGATAATGTCAAGTTATAGGATATGGAAAATTGATATAAAATAAATTGAAATTTTGAAGGTACAATGTTACGTATGACAAGAATAAGTAAGATTATTAACAAATATAAAGAGTTCTATTTTCAACAATGGCGAGGTCATGAAAAAGAATGTCCGGTGTTTCAAGAAAAGGTATATGTAACTCGTTTGGGGTGGAATCATATTGTTTTTAACAAAAGACACAGATCAAAGGATGTGGTGATGAGATTGAAAGCGTTGATATTAGCTAAAGAATTGTTGGAAAAAGCAACTATATATCAAGACAGACGAATTAAGAATGGCAATTATTTTTATGCGTTTGATGGTATTATTCGGAATAAAAAAATTAGAGTGATAGTGACTTCAAAAGGAAAGAAAGGTAAGAAGATCTTTTTGTCAGTGATTTATCGAGCATAAAAAAAGATTTTGTGTCTCCACTTTGGCCTTGATGAGGGTTGAGTGAGTCAAGGGTAAACCTTTCACAAAATCTTGAGTGTATTGTACCTGTTAATGTATGGTTTTGTCAATTGAGTACTGGAATAGTCCTGGAAAAGGGGTATAATGGCTTTATGGAAACAGCTATGACTCAAATCAAAATTAACTTACCGGTGGCTTTGAAAAAGAAAATTAAAGCCAGAGCTGATAGGTGGGGATTAAGTTTGGCGACTTATATCAAGTATTTGATGGTACAAAAAGTGGAGGAGGAATACCCGACTTTTGAAGCCTCGGACAGAGTAAAAAAAGACATTAAAGATATTGAGAGTGGAAAAGTAAAGACAATTAAAGTGAATAATCTAACAGATTTCTTTGATAAACTGTAAGTGTGAAATATGAATTTTCAGAAAAAGTTGTTAGAAAACTAAAAATAATTAAGCGGAAAAATAGAAAATTAATTGAGTTAGTTCAATTAAAATTAAAAATTTTTGAGTTGGATGAAAGAAGACCGTCTTTGAGGTTACATAAACTAGGGGGAGCGATGAAGGATACATGGAGTATCTCGATGTAATATTTTCGGATATTGGAAAACACGAAGAAGTGTATAAAAACTAGTTTATTTTAGAGTTTTTAAAAAGTCTTTGATGTTGGTGGCGTAGTCGTCGTTGAGCATGGCCACGGCAATGTTGGCTTTGAGCCAGCGGAGAGGATCACCGGTGGTCATCCAGTCGGATTTATCATCCAAGGCTTCAGTAATGACCACATCATTGGCAGCTAGAGTATTGATAGAATCGGCATACCAAAGCTCATTACCTTTAGAGAGACCTTGTTTGGTGAGAACGGGCCAGAGTTTTTTGGCGTCAACGATAGAACGACCAACTTGTCCGAAGAAAGAGGGAGCTTCTTGAGCGGAAAGTTTTTCAAACATACCGGAGATGCGGTGAGGATATTTTTTATCAGGAATAAATTTAACGGCACCGTAGCGGTGAATTTCGGCGGGACCGACATCTTTGACGGAAACATTGATGGCCGGAGTGTATTTTTCAAAAGTCTTAATCATTTTTTTTAGAAAACGACCGGTTTCTTTTTCGATAATCAAGTCATCACCGAACATATAGACAAAAGGGTCGTTGCCAATAAAAGAACGGGCGGCCAACAAAGGTGAACCGTTACCATAAGGAAGGTGGGTGGGTTGGGGGATTAATTTGAGAGTTTTAAGACTTTGGTGAATTTTTTTGAGAGAGTCGAGGGCGTCCAGTTTATTAACGGATTTAAGGTATTGTTCCCAATCTTGACTGGGTTGAAAATAACTGCGAACGGTTTTTTCACCATGACGGTGGACAATGCAGATTTCAGTAATACCGGCAGCAATGGCTTCTTCGACTAGATATTGAATATTGGGTTTGTTTAAGACGGGGACTAATTCTTTAGCATAGGCTTTGACGGTGGGGAGAAAACGAGTGCCACGGCCGGCAGCAGCAATAACGGCTTTTTTGACTTGGATTTTTTGGGTCATATAAAAGATTTTAGCAAATTAAAGAATTTAGAGTATAATTGCCCATGATTCCGGAAAAGACAGAGACTACAAGTGTGGGAATGCAAATAATGTCTTTGGATGAATCTTTAGCTTACATAGACAATAAATTATCAGATAGATTGCCCTATGTTTTATTACAATCTAGGCAGTTTGGAACAGGTCCCAGAGCTAATAAATTATTTGAGAGCTTGTGCAAAGTAGAGACTGATAAATTAATAGTAAATGTAGATAATAGTGCCAGAACAGATTTTGAGAAACATTTCCAACCATGTTTAGAACAAAGGAATCATGGGGAATTGAGTATAAGACATGGTCAAGAGAAGTTTTCAAATTTACCTGGAGTAAAAAATTTTGTAGGACGCAATCATTTGAGATTATTAATGTTAGGTGAGGAGATGATGGTGTCTACATTCGATTTATCAGAGAGTTGTTTTGATAGAGATGAAATGGTGATTCGGGTTAGTGATCCAGAAGTCGTGCAAAATTTAAAGACAATCTCGATGTGGGATTTTGAAAATACCCATAAGAGTTGGAAGATAAAAACTCAAAAGACAGAGATTATTTTTGACTGTGGTAAGGATGGTTGTAGTTATGTATCTGAATACATAAACGAGAATTTACCCAAACATATTTATAAGGGGTCGGAAATTTGGATCGCCTCATCTTGGCATCCGGATGAGTTGGAAGAAGTGTTAAAGAAAGCCT
>DBPM01000048.1:5309-13011 GCA_002304845.1 Candidatus Shapirobacteria bacterium UBA1420 | reverse complement strand
TTGTACAATAGGCTATGAAATGGAATTTGAAGGAAATTTTAGAGGTCAAAGACTTTGACAAACTATCAAAAGAGATTGAGAAAGAACTGGAAAAATTAAAAATATGGGTAAAAAAATTGTCCCCAAAGATGAGTCGGGAAGATTTTGAAAAAATGTTGAGATTGGAAGAGGAAATGGGAGTAAAAATGTCCAGATTAGCCTATTTACCTCATTTGATGGAAGCGGTAAATCAGAAAGACCAACAGGCCAAGGTGTTGTCTAAAAAAGCCGAAGATTTGGGGTTAAAAATCAGCCAAACGAGTACTAAAATCGGTTTGTGGATACAAGGGAAAACAGAACCAAAGTTGGATGATAAAAACGCCAAAAGACTCTTTGGAGTGATTAAAGATTTGGAATATTCTCTTTTAAGGAGTCGAGAGGGGGCGAAATTTTCTTTAAACGAGAGAGAAGAAGAAATTATCAGACATAAAGACAGTAATGGAGTGGGGGTGATTGGTGACTTGCGTCGAATGATAGAAACTGAATTTGAATATAAATCAGGGAAGAAAAAAATTAAGAGTCAGGCGGAATTATTAAGTTTGGTTCACAGTCCTGAGAGTAAAGTGCGAGAAGATGCCTATAGAGCCTTGTTAGAGACCCAAAAAAAGAATATTGATAAGTTTTTTGCAATGTACCAGGCGATTGTCAGGGATTGGGCTTATGAGGCAAAATTAAGGGGTTATCAGAGCCCGATTAGGGTGCGAAACTGGGGAAATGATGTTCCGGATAAGGCGGTAGAGAGTTTGTTATCTGTTTGTACGGAAGAAAAAGAGGTGTTTTGGGATTATTTTAAATGGAAAGCAAAAAGATTGGGGGTCAAGAAATTAAAGCGTTTTGATATTTATGCCCCGATGGCTAAAAAAGATAAAAAGATAAGTTATGAAGAGGCGGTAGGGGTGGTTTTGGAGAGTTTTAAAGAGTTTTCGAGTGAATTTTGGCAAGCGGCCCGAGAAATAGTGGAAAAGAAGCATATTGACGTTTATCCTTCACCGGTAAAAATAGGCGGAGCCTTTTGTGCCACAGTGGAACCTAAAATCAATCCTTATATTATGCTTAATTTTACTGGAAAAACCCGTGATATCAGTACTTTAGCTCACGAATTGGGACACGGAGTACATTCAATTTTGGCTAATAAACATCTGGCCTCGGTACAACAATCCGGATTACCACTGGCGGAGACAGCCTCAACTTTAGCTGAGTTAGTGGTGTTTGAAAAAATGATGGCCCAAGAAAAAGACAATGAGTTGAAAAAGGCCTGGCTTTCCGAAAAAATTGCCGATGCCTATGCCAGCATTTGTCGACAGAATTATTTTGTCAAATTTGAAATTGAAGCTCATGAGAAGATGGGTCGAGGATTGTCGCCTGAAGATTTATCAAAAATATATTTGGGAAATCTAAAAGAGCAATTTGGAGACAGTGTAGCCATTGATCCCCTCTTTGCCTATGAATGGTCGTATATATCGCATTTATTTGAGAGTCCTTTTTATTGCTACGCTTACAATTTTGGAGAATTATTGTCTTATAATCTGTATCGGAAATATCAGCAAGATAAGGGGTTTTTGAAAAAAATTATTAAAATATTGGCCACAGGTGGAAGTGAAAAACCGAGTAAAATTTTGGCTACAGTGGGAGTGGATATAGAAAAAAAAGAATTTTGGCGGGAAAGTTTTGAAGTAATTAAACGCTGGCAAAAAGAATTGGAAGAGTTGTGATAAAATAGGCTAAGCAGGATGAAAGAAGAAATAAAAAAGAGACTGTCGACTTTCTTTGACAGCTATCCAATTAAGAAGTACAAGAAAGGGCAAGTGTTGTTTGAGGCCGGCCAAAGTTTTGATGCCGTTTATTGGGTGAAGAATGGTTATTTGTGGGCTTACGATTTAAATAAAGAAGAAAAAGAAATCGGAATTCAAGTGTTTCAACCCCTATATTATTTTCCATTAATTGCTCTTAAAACAGGTGGGAAATGTCAACATAGGATTGAGAGTTTGACGCCGGTAGAGATATTGGTGGCACCAAAAGCAGATTTTGAAAAATTTTTAGCGAAAAATCCCCAAATTGACGAGGCTATCAATTTGTCCATTATAGATAAGTTTATGGACTTGACAGCTTATATGTCACAGTTGGTAGGCGGGGACGCTTATGCCAAGGTAGCAGGATTAATTTATAATCTGGCCAAGGAATTTGGAGTTAGTCGCAGTGGCAAGGTCAACACAAAGTTTAAAATTACCCATAAATTTATTGCCTCACTCACCGGTTTGACCAGGGAGACGGTGACTTTGCAGATGTTGAAACTGGAGAAAAACAAGGTAATTGACAATGAGCGACGTCAGGTCACAATTTTGGATAATAAGGAACTAAAAAGAATTTTGGGTTACTAAATTACTCGCGACAACAGTCAAGAATTTTACTGATAATACCACTGACTTTACCTAGAAAATCGGATTTTTTGTAGGTGATAGGAGTATTTTTAGTATGGGTTTCGGCCAGCGAAACCCCTACGTTTTTGACTAAACCCAAATTAAGGCCCCAGAAGAGATTGTAAAGGTGGTAAGATTTTTCAAAAAATTTATGAGCCGATTTATGATCACCTTTGGTTTGGGCTTTGGTACCAACTTCAAAAAGTCGCATGGAAGCGGCCAAAAGATGTTTACTGGTACACCAAAGCTCCCCTTCCGGGTTTTTGACGATTAATTTCATTAATTCTTTGCGCATTTCCCGAGCTTCGTTGAGGATATTGAAGTATTTAATTTTGCCGGTTTTATTACCGGTAAAAAACAAATGTTCTTCGATACTGATGAGATTCATAATGGCCAGAGACAAATCTTCATCGGAGCTGAGATCCAATTTATGACCGGCTTCGGCAGTTTTAACCTTGTCCATAAAATTTTTAAGATCAAGACTGGAGAGATGTTGATTTGTTTTCATAGTTTAAAAGTCAGTTTAAAAAACGAAGTAACCAGTAAAAGTGAAACCAAGGGAATGGCTACCTTGGCATAAGGAAAAGGAGTTTTGTTACCATTTTTAGCCTTAATGTAGGGATAAAACCAATTGGCAAAAAACATAGTTAAGAGACCGACGGTGGTGCCAAAAACAAGTTTATCGATACCTAAAAGAGTATTGCTGGGAGTGCCGATTTGATCGGTAATTTTAAAATAAATTAGTACCGTTAGATATAAAAGAAGGGAAACAAAATAAGGATTTTGAAAAAATTTAAGAGTGGCTTTGGTAGCCAACCAATAGGCAATAGAAGTGGTTAAGGCAGAAAGCCATAAAGAGGCCAGAAAATCATCAATACCTAATTTTTGAGCCAAAAGCATGCCACCACCAACAGTGACCACACAAACAGGACATTGGGCCTGAACAGTAGTGAAGAACAGAAAATATGAAGTAAAAAAGATAAATAGAAACAAAAAAAACATGGCTTATTTGACACGAGAGGCGGTTTTTTGGTCTTTTTTATCGAGACCGAGAAGGCGGACTAGGAAATAAACCACCAGAGCAATAACTAAAAAGTCAATTAAAGTGGAAACAAAATGGCCGTAAAGAATTTCAATGGGACCAATTTTAAAAAAAGCATCTTTAAAACCACCAGCTAAACCGACAACCACACTCAAAAAAGGATTGATAATATCGCTAACTAGGGCACTGACCAGTTTGGAAACGGCACCACCTAAAATAAAACCGGTGGCCAAACCAACAATACCTTGTTTTTTAATAAAATCTAGAAAATCTTGCATGTAATGATTATAGCTTTATTTTTTGACATTTGGGGCAATAGAAAGTGCCCCGACCACCGAGTTTTTGATATTTAATTTTAGTTTGACACTGAAGACAAGGCTCCCCTTTTCTCTCATAAACGCGAAAGAAAAATTGGTTTTCACCTTGAGAACCATCGGGGCGAAGATATTTATTGTCCTTGGCGGTAGAGCCACCGGCTAAAACTGACTGTCGCATGGTGGATAGTAAAGCAGAATGGAGTTTTGAAGCTTTGGAAAAAGAAATTGTATTAGCGGGAGTTTGAGGATGAATACCGGCGAGAAAAAGAGCGTCATTGGCATAAATATTGCCAATACCAGCAAAATAATGCTGATCTAAGAGAACTACTTTAACAGGACGACGTGATTTTTGGAGCTGAGAAAAAAGATATTTAGGAGTAAAGTTTGGGTCAAAAATATCAGGACCTAAATTGGACTGAAAATCGATCAGCTCTGTTTGAGTAAAAAGACGAATCCAGCCGAATTTACGTTGATCATTGAAGTAAAGTTTAGAACGGTCGTTGAAGGTAAAAATTAATCGAGTGGATTTAACCGGCATAGGCAGAGATGCCTCTTTGGTGGGATGGCCAAGAGAAATCCCCTGGTAAATAAGTTGTCCGGTCATTTTGAGGTGAATTAAAAGAACGAGTTGATTGGAGAGGTGGACGGACAGCTGTTTACCCTGGCGAGTGAATTTAGTGATTTTTTGACCTTGAACAAGCTCTGAGTCTCCGATAAAAGATTTGGAGGTAAGAATATCGATTTTTTGGATAGTTTTTCCTATGAGATGGTTTTCTAAAAAGAGTTTAACCACCTCAACTTCAGGGAGTTCAGGCATGGAGAAATTATAACTTAAGTCAAATCATCAAGGTCGATGGTGGAAATGGTTTTGTTGTCAGCCAGATGTCGCAGGCCAATATTCATGTCAGTAAAACTATCTTTGATATTGGAAAAAGCATTTAGGTAGGTCTGAGTTTGGGTAACATAACCCATGACTAAAACCAGATCAGAAATGTCTTTTTCTCCCTGAAGAACGGCAAAAACTAGATAGACTAAGATGAGGAAATAAAAAAGAACGGAAGCACCTTGCAAGAAATTCCATTCTTTGAAAGACCAGTTGGTAATTCGCCGAAAATGACGGTTGTAAGAAGTTTGCTCCAGATCAAAATCATTATCCTCTTGCATTTTGGCGTAATAAGCTTCAGTTTTAGAGTTTTGAATATCACGTAAGTGTGAATAGCGCTGAGTAGTAAAGTAATCGATAAAGTAATAGCTGAGAATATAGGCAAAAGTGATGACAAAGGCAGGGAAATCAATCACAAATAAAATCAAAGGGATAAAAATAAGTGAGACTAGACTGTCAATGCCAGGTTGCTTGATTAAATTGAGAGTAGTAGCAGCAGCGTCAGAAAAATTACGAACAGCTTGAATGGTAACTGAGCGTTCAGCTTTGGTGGCAGACTGATGATCTAAAAGAAAAAAGTTATGAATGTCCATACTAAGATTACTGATGAGATATTCCAATTGAGAAATAGATAAAAGTCGAAGATAATTGTCAACCAAACGAGATAAAAGAATTAAAAGTAAAGTAATTAGAATTACGGACAGAGAGGCTTGAATTTCCAGTAATTTAACAATTCTGGAATAAAGATAAATAGTAATTAAAGGAAAAATAGCGGAAATAAAACGAATAAATGTCCAAAAAATGAGAGCTGAACGATCATGGATAATTTTGAGTAAAAATTTAAAGGCTTTGCGAGTGGCAGAGTGCATGAATTCATTATAGATAAAGAAAACAGAAACTAGAAACTAGAGACTAGAATTGAGTTAAAATAAAAGTTATGGAAGAAAATATTTATGACTCTGTGGTCATTGGTTCAGGGCCAGCAGGATTAACTGCTGCGATTTATAACGTCCGAGCTGATTTAAAAACGGTGGTGATAGCCGGTGATGCTCCCGGGGGACAGCTAACAATCACTACCGTAGTTGATAATTGGCCAGGTTTTCCTAAAGGAACCGGTGGAATGAAGTTGATGGTGGACATGCAGGCACAAGTCAGGAATTTGGGAGTGGAGATTTGGATAGATACAGTAAAAACAATAACCAAAAAAGCTACCTCATCGGCAGGCAATTTCCAAATAGAGTTGGAGTCGGGTAAAAAAATTCTGGCTAAATCTGTAATTGTAGCCACCGGCGCTAGGGTCAGGTGGTTGGGGTTGGAAAATGAGCAAGAATTAATTGGTCGAGGAATTTCTGGGTGTGCCACCTGCGATGGCATGTTTTTTAAAGATAAAGTGGTAGCAGTGGTTGGTGGGGGTACTGTAGCCTGTGAGGATGCGGCATTTTTATCTAAAATCGCTAAAAAAGTTTACTTGATTCACCGCCGAGATCAGTTGAGGGCACTGCCGGCTGAGGCGAAAAAAGTACTAGATGATAAAAAAATTGAAAAAATTTGGAATAGTGAAGTGGTGGAAATAAATTCCAACAATTCCCAATTACATAATATAAAAATTAGAAACAATCAAAATGGAAAAGAAGGGATTTTGCCGGTAGACGGGTTGTTTGTAGCTATAGGTCGAGTACCGGCAACTGATTTTATCAAGGACATGGTCGATCTGACTGAAAATGGTTATATAATCACTGGTCAGGATAAATTGTATAACAGCATGACTTCAACACCGGGTATATTTGCAGCCGGAGATTGTATGGATGAATGGTATCGACAGGCAATTGTGGCAGCAGGAGCAGGGGCACAGGCTTCGATTGACGGCCAGAGATGGTTATCGACTAAAGCGAGTAACTAGGTTACGAATTTTTTTAATAAATACTGGTCGAGAGAATTTAAGAGCGTTTCGATGACAATCTTGTGGATTGAGATTATTTTGATTAAGTTTTTGAATGGCGGTAGCACAAGAATCAGGAGTTAATTTATCAAAAAGAAAGCCGGTTTTACCATGGACAACAGTTTCTTTGATACCACCACTGTTGTAGCCAATAACAGGACAACCTAAGGCCTGGGCTTCAACGGAGACCATACCAAAATCTTCATTATCGGAACAAAAAAGATAGGCTTTAGCATTCTTAAAAAGAGTTTCTTTTTGAGATTGAGTAACTTCGCCTAAAAATTCAGTCTTAGGGCCAGCTAATTTTCTTAATTCTGTTTCAAACCCGGCAAAATCACGGCCAAAAATTTTAAGAGGCAAATTAAGTTTTTTACAGGCTAAAATAGCAATATCATAGCGTTTGGCTCGGGCTAAACGACCACCGGTGAGATAAAATCCCCCGATCCTACGGACCACCCCCTTTGAAGAAAGGGGGCTTTTTTTGAATTTATCAGCAGATAATTTGGGGACTTCGATGGGAGGATTGATGATAACAGCAGGACGGCGGTAAAATTTTTTAATACGAGCGGCGGTGGTTTGAGAATTAGCGATATATTGATCGACGTTTTGGGAAAATTTAAAATCAGCCAGGCGCAAAAAATGATTGACAATGTTGGCTAAAAATTTTAAGAGAGGATATTTTTGAAAATTACGAGCGGTAGGAAGACCATAAAGATAGCGAGGTGGAGTATGGCAGTAGCAAATAAGTTTGGCGGATTTTTTGTTGACGGCATTAGGGAAATAAGCTCCAGTGGCGGAACTGATAATCAGATCATAATCGGAAAAATCAAAGAACTTAAAAGCCAGTGGGGATAAAAGACGGAGAGGGCTGATGATTTTGTGAGCAAAGGGGATGTATTTAAAAAAAGATTGATGAACCCGATGATCCCATTTTTTTTGCAAACGATTTCGGTGAGGACCGAAATAAGATGGAGCATAAAGGGAAGTGAAAATGTCAGCTTTAGGATAAAGGTCGGTTAAGGTTTCAAAAACCGCTTCGGCACCACCATATTCTTTGAGATAGTC
>DBPM01000048.1:0-5268 GCA_002304845.1 Candidatus Shapirobacteria bacterium UBA1420 | reverse complement strand
CGGGAAGAGAGGGATTTGAAGTGATATTGATCAAAAAGAGAGAGAAGACCAAGATACTTATCTTGAGTGAGTTTGGCGGATTTAAATTGATATTTAAGAGGAATATTGGTCACAATAGTGGCCAGTTTTTGCGATAAGTAAGCATTATCACGATCCTTTTCTAATTTTTGCCTAACAGTGGGTTTAATTTCTGATAAATGATTGTAAATGTTATCTAAAGTTTGGTATTTTTCTAAAAGTTCAGTAGCAGTTTTTGGACCAACACCAGCCACTCCGGGATAGTTGTCAGACATGTCCCCCATCAGAGCTTTAAGATCAATAACTTGATGAGGAAAGACACCAAGGCGCTCTTTAACTTCGTCAATACCGTAGGTTTTGGTTTCAGAGAGACCGCGAACAGGGACAAAGAGAAAAGTTTTAGAATCGACCAACTGCATTAAATCTTTGTCGCCGGTAATAATGGTGATTTTTTTTAGTTTTTTAGCACGTCGAGCCAGAGTACCAATCAGATCGTCGGCTTCAAAACCACCTAGAGATAAGGCGGAAAGTCCGGCGTTTTCAAGAGTTTTGGGTAAAAGAGGTAGTTGAGAAACGAGATCTCTATCAGCGGGTTGGCGCTTAGCTCGATAACCAATAAATTCTTGTTGACGGAAAGTGGGGCCGGGAGAATCAAGACAGACTAGAAGATGGCTGGGTTGGAGGATGTCGATAGAGGACAAAAGCATGGAATAAAAACCATATAAGGCATTAACAGGTTGGCCGTCGAGACTGAGAGGAGGAATAGAATGATAGGCACGATGAGCAATGGCATGACCATCAACGATGATTAAATGAGACATAGGATATTATAAAAGATACCAAAAGCAAGATACTAGAAACTAGAAATTAAGGTAGAATTTAATAATGGAACAGCACCCGATTCCACAGCAAATTAGTTCCTACGAATTCAAATTAGTAGGAGATATGACGCTGAAACAATTTGGAAAGGCGGCAGGAGGGATAATTTTAGCAATATTGATTAATACAACACCTTTACCTTTTTTTATCAAATGGCCGTTAATGTTGGTGTTGGCAGTGGGAGGGTTAGCACTAGCATTTTTGCCTTATCAAGATAGACCTCTAGAAACCTGGATAGGAGCTTTTTTGAAATCCGTTTACTCACCAACTGTATTTGTATATAAAAAGACAAAGCTGGAAAATTGGCTGGATATCGACTTGACAAAAAAAATTGAAAACGAAGAAGAGGAAAAAATTGAAGTACCTCAAAAAGAAGAGAGTAAAGTAAGGGAGTTTATTGAATCCTTGCCGTCGGTGGAACGAGAGAGACGAGTTAAAGAGGATTTGAAAACAGAAGAAGTTGAAAAAATTGCGGAAAATATGGAGGAAGAGGTAAAAGAGAAATTAGAAACAAGAAACGAGAAACAAGAGATAGAACAAGAGGTGGAACAAGAGAAGAAAACGAAGGGAGAGACAGAGGGTTTGGGAGTAGAGAGTCGACCTGTGGGACCTAAATTGGATTTAAAAACTCATAAACTAGAAGCGACGGGAGATGCGGTTTTTGGAAGTATTCCCATGCCCAGTATTCCGGAAACACCTAACGTGTTAGTGGGGATGGTTTTAGGTGCTGACAATAAAATTGTAGAAGGAGCGATTGTGGATTTACAAGATAAAAACGGTAATTCGGCTAGAGTGTTAAAAACCAATCAGTTAGGTCAATTTAAAACGTTAACACCATTAAGTTCGGGAAAATATTTGGTGGTAACTGAAAAAGACGACTTAAAATTTGACCGAGTGGAAATAGATTTAGAGGGCAAAATTATACAACCTTTAAAAATTATCGCCAAAGCTTAATTAAATAAGTTATGATTGTATAGATGAGCAACGACGCTTTAAAGTACGCCATTAAAGGCAGTACTCAAGACAATTTACCAATTGAAGATATAATCGACGGAATTGTTATTTTGAAAGACGGTTCGACCTGTCAGGTTTTACAGTTATCTTCAGTTAATTTTGATCTTTTGTCAGAAAAAGAACAAGCAGCAATGGTGTTTGCTTATGGAGGGATTTTAAATTCTTTAAATTTTAATATTCAAATTGTTATCAGTTCAACATCTAAAGATATTGGCGGTTACATGTCAAATTTAGATGCGGCTCTACAAAGACAACCGAATCCTAAATTAAAAGAGAGAATAATTTCCTACCGTAAATTTATTGAAGAAACAGTCAAAAGAAACGATGTCTTGTCTAAAACTTTTTATATTGCCATTCCTTTTACTAGTGCTGAAATGGGAATCAAAGGGGCTCAAAAACAAATTCTAGGATCACTTAATCCGATTAAAAAAAACACTTCTTTACCTTTTTCTAAAGAGTATATTTTAGAAAAAGCGAAGGCGGCCTTGGGGCCAAGACAAGACCATGTAGTTAGACTTTTCTCAAGGCTAGGATTAGAAGTTAGAGCCTTAGATACTAAAGAATTGATTGAAATGTTTTATAAACACTACAATGAAGATGATTTCGCCGGTCAGAAGTTAAAAAATATTGATTATACGGCACCAGTGGTGACCTCAAAAACATAAAAATGGGAATATTGGATAAATTTTTACCAAAGAAAAAAGAGGGGGCAAATCCTGTCTCTACTAGTTCCGACGTGGTAAATCCCGCCTCCACTAGTTCCGGCGTGGCGAAGGAGTTTGTGGAAGGATTGGTGTCAATAAAAGATTTGATAGCCCCCTCGGCGATTGAAGTTGATTTTAACCACATTCGGATTGACAATAAATATTATCGGACTTGTTTTGTGGCTGGATACCCGCGAACAGTAGGAATGAATTGGTTGTCAACTTTGATTAATTTTGACGCTTCAATGAGAGTAGCAATGTATGTCTACCCGACGGACGGAAAAGCAGTATTGGATGATTTGAGAAGAAAAATTACTGAAATGGAGGCGGAAATTAGCACTGACGTACAAAGAGGGAGGTTAATTAACCCCTCAACACAAGCAAAACTGGAGGATGCTTTAAATTTACAATCAGATTTGGTTAAAGGAGAAGAGAGGTTTTTTCAACTTGGTTTATATATGACTATTTCAGCCGACACCAAAGAAGAATTGGACCGAGTAACTAAAAATCTGGAATCAGCACTGGGAGCATTGATGATAGTGGCTAAAAACACCACGTTACAAATGAACGAGGGTTTTACCACTACCCTACCCTTATGTTCAGATAATATTGAAGTCACTAGGAACATGGATACAACATCATTAGCGTCGACCTTTCCTTTTGTGTCTTCCGATTTGTCTGACGATAAAGGGATAATGTACGGCATTAATGAACACAATGGTTCGCTGGTTATTTTCGACAGGTTTTCAATGCAAAATTACAATTCGGTGGTGTTTGCTTCGGCAGGTGCCGGTAAATCTTACATGATTAAACTGGAGGCGATGCGGTCATTGATGATGGGGGTAGATATTATTGTGATTGATCCAGAAAATGAGTATAAAAGCCTGGCGGATTCGGTTGGAGGTCAGTATATTGCTTTTGGATATGGTGAAGAATCAAAAATTAATCCTTTTGATTTATCGTTGGTGATAGAAGAAGGAGAAAATGCTCTCAATGATAAAGTGTTGACGCTTCATAAGATGTTTAAAATTATGATCGGTAAAATGGATCCAATTGAAGAATCGATTTTAGACAAAGCAGTCATGGAAGCTTATCGGGCCAAAGGAATCACTCCAGACCCAGAAACTCAAAACAAAGAAGCGCCTTTGATTGAAGATTTATATAAGGCCCTGATTGGAATGGAAGAAGAAAAAGCAAAAAGTTTGGCGGCAAGATTGGAAAAATATATTAAAGGCTCTTTTGCAGGAATTTTTAATCAAAAAACAACTGTTAATTTAACCAATCAATTTGTGGTCTTTGGAATTAGAAACTTAGAGGAAAGTTTGCGGCCGGTGGCGATGCATATTATTTTGGATTACATTTGGACGGTAGTTAAAAAGGAATTAAAAAAGCGAATTTTGGTAGTGGACGAAGCCTGGTATCTGATGCAATACGAAGATTCGGCTGCTTTTTTGAGAGGAATTGTTAAAAGAGGTCGAAAATATTATTTGGGAGTAACAACTATTACCCAAGACGTAGACGACTTTTTACAAACGGCTTATGGTAAAGAAATTGTAACCAATAGTGCGATTCAAATACTGCTTAAACAACACAGTGCCGCTATAGAGTTAATTGGTAAAACTTTTTATTTGTCTGAAGGAGAAAAACAACTCTTGTTGTCGGCCGATAAAGGTGAGGGGATATTTTTTGCGGGACAAAACCATGTGGCCATACAAGTAATTGCTTCAAAAGAAGAACATGATTTAATAACCTCAAATCCTGAGGATTTGTTGAGAAAGAAAATTGCCCAAAAACAGGCAGATTTGGTAAAAGAAAAGTTGTCAACAAGTGAAGAAGAGGCAAATCCACCCCCAACCCCTCCTTTGAAAAAAGAAGGGGAGGAGTCCGCCTTCGTCCAACAAAATAAAGACTCCAGTGTGACGAAGCCTGAAGAACAAAAACCTTTTGTGGTGGAAGTGGAAGAAACACCGGAACAGAAATTGAAAAAGAGAATTGAGGCAATGGAGGTGCAGGAGAAAATAGAGGAGGTTCGGACCGCCCCTGAAATACCAAAATCTCAAGAATTGTTTAAAGCTGGGACACCGATAGCCAAAAAACCAGTGTTTTTAATCAATCAACAAGAAGAGGTAAAAATTCCCCAGCCACCACAGTTGATAAAGAAATCCGTCTCCACCCCGCCGGAGCGGGGCTCCGACGTGGCAAGGCCTGAAGACAAGAACAAATTAACCTACGAAGAATTGTTTGGAAATGATAAACAAGTTTAGGATATAATTTTCCTATGGCTGAGTTGTTTTGGAGTATTAATACTCTAATTTTGACATTAAAAGGGTTAGAAGGAAGAAGTCTGCTGGAAGACAGGGACTTATATGATGAAACTCGGAAAATCTTCAAAAAATTAAACTTATTAAGTGATTTTGATGAGAAAGATCTTCAACAGATTATTCAAAAATTGGAGGCTTTACCTCCAGAAATAAAAGAAAAGGATTTGAGGGAACTAGAAGGAGGGCAAGAAAAGAAGCTGGAAAGTGATCTTAATCAAAAGAAAATAGAAGAGTTGATTGAAACTTACGAAAAATCTCAAGATAGTAAAGAGAAGGAGAAAATATCTCATGAGATTTATTTAAGAACTGGTGAAAAAGATGTGGCGCTGTTT
>DBPM01000038.1:22925-24641 GCA_002304845.1 Candidatus Shapirobacteria bacterium UBA1420 | reverse complement strand
CCAATAGTGACCTCTTTTTTCTCAAGTGTGGAATTGTGAGTTTTTACCCAGAGGTAATAATTGTCATCTTCTTGATTAAGAGCGTCGATAGGCAGTACTAGAGTATTGTCTTCTTGTTGGAGAATGATTTTAACATCACCACTCATCCCTAGACGGAAACGTAAATCTTGATTGTCGACAGGTAGTTTGAAATCGATTTTGTAGACGGTAGAACTTTGTCCGGCAATTGGGGTAAAAGCGATTTGGGTGATTTCAGAATCAAAACTGTCGTTAGGGAAAGCGTCAATTTCGACGGTAGCCGGTTGAGCGATACGGACTCGACTGAGATCATCTTCGTCAATTTCGGCTTTAAAGTAGACTGAAGCAGGATCAACGATGATAAAAGAAGAATTGGCGGGAGTAATATTGACTCCAGGGTGAGGCTGGGCCACAGAAACGACGATACCATTAATGGGGCTCCAGATGGTGGCATATTTGATCGCCAAGTCATTCAGTTCATAGTTGATAACGGCATTATCGAGGGCAAATTGGGAACGAGCCAAAATTCTTTTCATTTCGTCAGTCAGAATCAAAGCTTCTTTTTCCTGTTTATATTTATCTTGAGTGTCATCAAATTGAGACAGTTGACTTTGATAGTTATTAAAAGAAATTTCCAGTTGTTTTCTTAATTCTTGACGATCAAGAGAGGCCAGAGATTGCCATTTTTTAACTCTATCCCCTTCTTTGACACCAACCCAAGCCAGACGACCACTGGTTTGAAAATTAACTTCGGCTTTGTCGTGAGCATCGATGGAACCAGAGAGAGTTAAGGTATCTTCAATAGTTTTAAGCTGGGGGGTGACGATAATATCTTTTTGAGGATTGAAAAAAGCGGGATTCTTACGTTTCTTGGCTTGACTTTGACGGAGACCAAAAAATAGAACTAAAATTAAAATCAGAGCAAGAATAATCTTTTTTTTATGGTGCTTGAAAAATTTCATAGCGGTGTATTATAGCGTACTTTTAGTTTTTTCCAAACGGAGTTGTTTGAGCTTCCACATGAAGAGAGCGGCTTTGTTTTTAACGGTGCCGGGGCTATGGTCTTTAATATAGTAGAGAGCGGTTTCTAAAAGTTGACGATCTTCGGTCTTGGCCAGGCGGATATAAAGAGATTTATGGTCCCAATCATCAAGTTCATCGGCTAATTCCAGACCATAGGCTTGATATTCGTTTTTGACATATTTTTTACGTTTATCAAAGTTTTCTTTGAAAAGAGACAGGGTTTCGGAAATGGGTGTCGGTGCGGATTGTCTTTTGCTCATGGTGGACCTTGGCGGACTCGAACCGCCCTCTTAGCAATGCGAATGCTATGCTCTACCAGATAAGCTAAAGGCCCTATGTTGACAGTTGCTCTATTTTATCAAGAATTTCGGGAATAATGGACTCGATTTGGGTTTTTTCGGTGGCTGGTAGAGGCTGAAGAACATAGTCTTCGGCGAGAATGTTATGATTTACTGGTTTGCCAATACCAACACGGATTCGCCAAAAGCTTTGGGTGCCTAAATAGTCAATGATAGATTTGATACCGTTGTGGCCAGCGGAACCTCGGTCAAATTGGAGTCGCCACTCCCCTATCGGGAGGTCCAAATCATCATGAATGATATAGATATTGTCGGGAGAAATTTTATAGAAACGGGAGACTAAACTAAGGGGTATGCCCGACTCGTTCATGAAGCC
>DBPM01000038.1:19929-22877 GCA_002304845.1 Candidatus Shapirobacteria bacterium UBA1420 | reverse complement strand
AAATTGCAGGAGAATGTTTTGACCTAAATTATGACGAGTGGACTGATATTTGGTACCGGGATTACCAAGACCAAAAAATAATTTCATTTTGATATACTTTGTATGTAATTTATATATAAATTTTGTCTTAAGATAGGTTTTATTTAATTTGATATATTTGTTAGCAGTCTGATACGTAGAGTGCTAAAAATTTGCTTGTTCATAAAATTGATTAAGACTGAAAAAGAGGGTTTCACTGTGAAGATAAATTAGACTATCACAAAGAGATTGTAAGTGAGTTTTTTGAGACTCAGCAATGACCGGTATGGCGACAATAATTTTGAGTCGAGGGTAAAGTTTTCGGAGGGCTAAAATTGGTTTTTCAAAATCAGTAGATTGACTGAGTCCGGGGTCACTGATGACCAATAAATTGGAGTTGACAGGAGCCTGTCGTTGTTCATTTAAAAAGTCTGATAATTTTTGTCGATATTGGTCCAGGTGAGGGTGGGAGGAATTGAGACAGACCACAGTTTCGGCACCAGGGAAATTATCTAAAATTTTTTTAGCCAAAATTTGGGCGGAGTCAGAGTAATTTTTGAAAATCATTTTCGGTGATAATTTTAACACCTAATTTTTTGGCAGCAATTAATTTAGTAGAGTTGGAGCTAGGGTCATTGGTGATGAGATAATTGGTGTGTCGGGTGACGGCGGAGTGAAATTTGCCGCCGGAATTTTCAATTTGTTGAACCAGGTCAGCACGGGGTTGAGAGAGAGTGCCGGTGATGGCAAAGTTGAGACCTGAGAGGGATTTTTTTTGGGCTGACGGAGTGCTTAAAGTCGTATTGATAAGTATCGATATAATCCATTCTTTCCTGAAATTAATACCATCAATAATTTTTTGAGCCAATGTTTTTTGAAAACCTTTTTGAGATAATAAATCTTTAAGAGTTAAATTTAAAAGTTTGTCCGGAGTGTCAAAACCGGCTAAAATTAATTGTTGGATACGAGCGGCGGAGAAATTGGGAATGGCGGCGGCATTAAAAACTTCTTTAAGACCGAGACTTCTTTTGGAATCGATTTGAGCCAGGATATTTTTAGCAGATTTTTCGCCGAGATTATCTAAATTGGCAATGTCGTGAAGTTTCAATTTATAAAAATCACCGGGTTGTTTGACTGTGCCGGAGTGGTAGAGTTTTTCAATAGTTTTATCTGAGAGACCAAGGATATTCAGCCGGTCACAGAAAAGTTTGAGAGAACCCAGGATTTGGGGTAAGCAATGATGGCCGTTGGGACATTCCAAGTTTTTGTCAGCACGGTGTAAAGGAGTTTGACAGGCGGGACAATGGGTGGGAATAGTAGCGTGGCCGGGGGTAACCTTGGTGACCACACTTTCAATATGAGGAATGACATCACCACGACGAGAGATTTCAATGATGTCGCCCAGATTAAGATTTTTTTTGATGACTAAATCATAGTTACCCAGAGAAGCAAAGTTGATGACCGCGCCGGAGATTTCTACCGGTTCAATTTCAGCCACAGGGGTGACGGAACCTAAGGGACCGACTTGCCAGATAATTTTTTTAATTACACTTTGATTGGAGTCAGCTGGGAATTTATAAGCCACTTGATATTTAGGGCGGCCATTTTTTTCGCCCAGACTTTGGGCAATATTCAGATCATTGATTTTGACGACTAAACCATCGATGTCAAAGGGGTAGTCTCCCCTATCTCGGCGTAAAAAATTTTGATAAATTGTTTCCACTTCTTCAAAATTGTGACAGAGATGTGATTCTACCGGAGTAAAACCCAGGTTTTTAAGCAAGTTTATTTTTTCCAATTCAGTGTCAAGTGTGGAGGTATTGACAGAAATGTCGGTAGCGTATAAAGAGCAAAGTTCAGAATACATGCCATCCAGGCGTTGGGATAGACCGGAGGCGGCATTGCGAGGATTAGAATAAACGGTTTCTTCGTTTTTAGCCAGTTCATTCAGTTTAATAAAGTCTTTTTTAGTCACCAAGATTTCACAGCGAACGGAACCGGTAAATTTTTTATTGGTAGTTAAAACTACTTGTTTCATCTTAACCACATTTTGAGTGATGACATCGCCGTTGTGACCGTCACCTCTGGTAATGGCATCTACAAGTTGACCATTTTGGTATTCGATTTCTAGAGAAATACCGTCACATTTAGGCTGCACCACGTAAGACATGCGACGCATATCAACGTGGCCAAGAGCATTTTTTTTGAGTTCAAAGTAGTGGACCAGATCGGAATAGGTACTGACCTTATTTTGAGAACCCATAGGCAGGGAGTGGGCTTTTTTCTCCCAGCCGGTATCGAAATTGTCATGACCGACCTTGGAAAAGAGCCGATGATAGGGTGCTTTTTTCTTTAAGACAGCCTCAAGAGTATCGTAGGTGTGATCGTCCATAATGGGCCGACCGGTAGTGTAATAGGCTTTTTTGGCGTCGACTAAAATTTCACCTAATTTTTGAGGAGAAATGGTTTCTAGGTCAAAATCAGCAAGAGAGTACATGGGATTATTATAACGAAAAATCTACCCCTAAATCACCTCCTTTGATGAAATGAGGGGAACATTTGAATATAAAACCCCTCTTTATTCAAAGAGGGGTAGGGGTGATTTAGACATTACTTAGACAATAATAGGCGCCTTTGGTAGAGCCACGTTTTTGGACGACTTTATCATCAATCAGTTTTTTGAGATCACGCCAAATAGTGTCGTCGCTGACCATAGGGAGGAGAGATTTGGCGTCGGGCATACGGAGACCACCGAATTGTTGCATATATTCGACTAATTTTATTTGTCTTTCGCTTAAATGAACTTGTTTACCACCCAGTTTTTGTTTAAATTTGAGATCGCGGGAGAGAGTTTGGACTTTGTCTTTAACTCGAGACAGTTCAATGGCTAGAACTTCGGTGTAATAGGTTACCCAATCAGTAAGGTCGCG
>DBPM01000038.1:12262-19869 GCA_002304845.1 Candidatus Shapirobacteria bacterium UBA1420 | reverse complement strand
CCAAAAGCTCGGGAAACACGGCCATTACCTTCAACAAAAGGGTGGATGGCAACTAAAATATATTGGGTGATAGCGGCACGGATAGCGGGATGAATCTCTCTGGATTTAGGTTCGTTGAGCCAGGCAACAAAGTCAGACATTAAATATGGGACTTCAATAGCTGGGGGTGGCCGATGGGCAATTTCTCCGGTTTGAGTGTTTTTTAAGACGACTTGTTGACGACGATATTTGCCAATGTCGGCTTCGTCGATGATTTTGGTAGTGGTTAGTTCGTGAATTTTTTTGATAATGGTTTCGCTATAAAAAAAAGGTCGGTTTTTAGAGTCAGCTCTCTCTTGGTATTTTTCCTCGGGTAAGGGTAAACCGGCATCAAAGGTGGCCCAGACTTCCTCAAGGTAATTAATGACATTGCGGTAGTTGATGACTTCTTGGATGTCACGGTCAGCAGCGGTAATTTGGCGACCCTCAACTAATTTGGCTACATCTTGGTAAGTCAGGTCATTACCCTCAATACGAGTACCATAGTGAACAGTCCGGATAACAGCTTCCTGTTGAAATTGTTTTTCATAGGCAGGAATCAAGGGAGCCTCATCGATAACCGCTTTGGCGGCTTCGAGGGTACCGATGTTTTTTAAAATCTGGTTATTAATGGTAAATATCGGAGAAAACATGGTGGCCCTATTATAGCAGTTTTTTACAAAATGTGAGGAAAAAATGCGGTTAATGGTAAAACCCGATCTGGAAACCCTATCCCCTCCCCCTTTCCCTTGTTTTTCAATCCCTCTCGTCCCGCAGTGGCGGGACGTATCTCCCTTTGACAAGAAGGGGAAATTACGGAAGAAAAATTATAAAGAGAAGTATTAAGAAAAAAGAAAACAGGTTATTTGTTTTTGAGGCAAAAACCGATACATCGTTTTATTGTTGATTTTTATTGTTCAAAGTTGAGTTTAGTGATAGAGGTGGATGGGGGTTATCATCTGGAAATAACGGAGAGAGATAAAATACGAGACAGATTTTTAAAATCTTTGGGCATTACTACTATTAGATTTAGTAATAAAGATATATTAGAAAACATAGCTATGGTTCGAAAGAGAATTATGGAAGAAATTAGCAGTCTCCCTTGTCAAAGGGAGATTTAGAGGGATTGAATTTAACTCAACAAAAACCAATCCAAGGCGCTTTTGGGGTCAACATTGGCTTCAATCAGTTCAAGAGAATGAATGAGGGAGGAGAGTTTTTTGGCGTTTTGAGTTGAGGGTTGTTTAATTAATTCTGCTTGCCAGGCAGTTATTTGTTCTAAAAGCAGATTTTTAATTTCATTTTTGTCGGTGTAAAGAGTTGGGGCTAAATTTAGATCTTTTTTAACTTGGCCACTGGTTTTAATGGGAGTGACTGATTTTACCGGTTGAGTCTCGGTGACTTTGATCTGATGACAACGAGAGATGATGGTAGGTAGCAATCGAGCTGGACGGGTAGAAGTCAAAATAATATAGTTATTTTCACCGGGATCTTCAAGGGTTTTTAAAAGAGTGTTCTGAGATTCCAAATTAAGCTGGTGAGCTTCGGGGATAAAAATAATTTTACTGGAATGATTGTAGGCTTTTTGAGAGAGAAATTTTTTGAGTTGACGAACGGTTTCGATACTATAATTGGTAAGCTCAAAAAGATCAGGGTTATTGTCAGGAAGATGATTTAATTTGAAAAAAATTTCTAATGCCTTTTGACGTGAAGATTGGGAGGAAGAGCTGATAATCAGGCTTGAAGGAAAAGGTGTCATAGTTTACTATAGATTATAGTGTATGCCTGCCGAATTAAAAAATTATAAAAAACTGTCAGAACTCCTTTTAGATAAGGGGGTAATTACTCCAGCTCAGGTTGAAGAAATCAGCTTGAAGATGGTCAAGAGTGGTGAAAGTGAAGAATCGATTATTCGGTCAATGAGATTGTTTCCGGAAGAAGATTTCTTGAGATATAAGGCAGAATTTTTAAAGATTCCCTTTGTAGATTTGGATGAGGTTGGTTTTTCACCAGAGGCGTTGTCGTTGGTAGCGCAGAGTGTGGCGGAAAAATATCATCTGGTCCCCTATCGAATGGACCCTAAGAATAAAATTCTTGAGGTGGCGATGGCTAATCCTTTGGATTTGGAAACAATTGAGTTTTTGGAAAAGAAGACTGGTTTGCGGATTAAGGCAGTGATGGCATTGGAGTCAAAAATTGACGCTTTTATTCAGGAAAAATACGAGAGAGAAAAAGGGATTACATCTGAGGTAAGTAAGGCTTTGGACGAGAGAAAAGCTGATGAAGCGAAGATTGAGGAAGAAACCACTAAGGCGGTAACCACAGAGGCTCCAATTGCTAAAATCGTAAACACAATTTTGGCATATGCAGTCCGGTCTCGGGCTTCCGATGTACATATTGAACCATTAGAAGAAAACGTCAGAGTGAGATATAGAATTGATGGTATTTTACAGGAAAAATATGTGTTACCCCGAAATGTGTTGGAAGCAGTAGTTTCTCGGATTAAGATTTTGGCTAATTTAAAGATTGATGAAAAGAGAATTCCTCAGGATGGGCGTTTTAATATCAATGTTGATGGTAATGAGGTGGATTTGCGGGTATCGACTTTACCGGTATCTTATGGAGAAAAAGTGGTCATGCGGTTGCTACGTAAATCCTCAAAAGTACCATCTTTACCTGATTTGGGGTTAAGGGGTTTGGCTTTGAAAAATTTAATTGAATCAATTGAAAGACCACATGGAATTATTATTGTTTGTGGGCCAACAGGTTCCGGAAAAACTACCACGCTTTATTCAATTTTAGATAAGGTAGCGACGCCAAAAGTTAATGTAGTAACAATTGAAGATCCGGTGGAATATCAAATGAAAGGAGTTAATCAGGTCCAGGTGAATGTTCAGGCAGGTTTGACTTTTGCCTCGGCTTTAAGATCTTTTTTACGGCAGGATCCAAATATTATGATGGTTGGAGAAATTCGGGATACGGAAACGGCAGAGTTGGCAATTAATGCGTCTTTAACCGGGCATTTGGTGTTTTCGACTTTACATACCAATGATGCGGCAGGAGCACCGCCACGGATGTTGGATATGGGGGTAGAGCCATTCTTGTTAATTTCGGCTTTGACTTGCGTGGTGGCTCAGAGGGTGTTGCGAAGACTTTGTCCTGAATGTCGTCAATTTGTAGAAATTGATTCGGAAACATTAGGTGAATTAAAAGAAACTTTAGGACCAATTTATGGGATGTTGGAAGAAAAAGCCAAAAAAGAAGGTAAGGTGTTGAAACTACCTAAAGCGGTGGGGTGTCCAAAATGTAATAATACCGGTTATATGGGTAGAATTGCTATTTATGAAGTCATGCCGATAACGGAAAAAATCAGTAAATTGATAGTGGAACATGCAGCCGCATCGGCAATTCAGAGACAGGCGATTGAAGAAGGCATGTTGACAATGAAACAAGATGGTTACGTTAAAGTTTTAGAAGGAATTACTACCGTAGACGAAGTACTACGGGTAGCACAGTATTAAATGCATTCAAAAACAGAAGAAATTTGTAAATTAGCGATTGCCAATGAGGCTTCAGACATTCATTTACAAATGGGGCAAGTACCTAAGATGAGGGTACACGGGGCTTTAATGGATGTGGGTAGCTTTGGAGCGGTTGATGATCCGGAATTAATTTTGTCTCTATTATCGGAACCACAAAAAGAACGTTTTGAAATTGAAAAAGAGATGGATTTATCGGTAACTTTGGCGGAATACAGATTTAGAGTGAATGTTTTTCATCAAAAAGGTAAGCTTGCTTGTGCTCTGAGAGTAATTGCTGATCAGATTCCAGAATTGAGTAGCTTAGGTTTACCGGAGGTGGTCAAAAGTTTTACTAAATTAAGACAGGGCTTTGTCTTGATTACCGGACCAACAGGTCAAGGAAAATCAACTACTGTGGCTTCAATTTTAAACGAAATTAATAAAGAGAAATCGGTAAATATTGTGACCATTGAAGATCCAATCGAGTACATTATTAAACCGATTAAATCATTAGTGGCTCAAAGGGAATTGGGAGAAGATACCCTTAGTTTTGATAAAGCTTTAAGATCGTCCTTGCGTCAAGATCCGAATGTGGTCTTTGTGGGAGAAATGAGAGATTTGGAGACAATTCAATTGGCATTGACAGTGGCTGAAACTGGACATTTAGTGTTTTCAACTTTACATACCAATTCAGCCGCTCAGTCGATTGATAGAATTATTGATGTGTTTCCTGAAGGTAGTAAAGCTCAGGTGAGAATGCAATTAGCATCGGTATTGTCGGCAATAGTATCACAACGGTTAATACCGACCGTTGATGGTCAGCGGACGGTGGCGACAGAGATATTAGTGGCAAATCCGGCCTTGGCTAATACTATTCGGGAGGGAAAGACTTTTATGATTGACAATATTATTCAAACCGGAGTTGATCAAGGGATGGTGGGTCTGGAAATGTCTTTAGCTAGATTAGTGAAAAGTGGTAAGGTGGAAGAACGTTTAGCGTCTAGTTTTGCCTTAAAACCGGAAGAGTTTCTTAATAATTTAAGAATGTTGAAAAGAAATGCCTAAGTTTGTTTACAAGGCAAGGGATTGGAGTGGTAAATTGATTAAAGGTGAGTTGGATCTGTCGAACCAAAAGGAGGTGGTGGAATCGATTAAAGATAATGGGTTGATTCCTTTGTCGATAGAAGTGAAATCAGGGGGAATGTTTTCGGAATTAACCAAGGCGGTGAAAGGTAGAGTTAACTTAAAACAAGTGAGTACTTTTACGCGACAATTATCAACGATGTTGACAGCGGGATTGGCATTAACAGATGCCTTGGCGCTATTGAAAAATCAATATGATGAGGGTAGTGGTTTGGGGCAAATTGTGGGTAAGACTTTGGATGAAGTTCGAGGAGGGATGCCTTTGGGTAAATCTTTGTCAGCGTATACAAAAGTGTTTGGGGAAGCTTATATTGCCTCGGTGTCGGCGGGTGAAGAGGCGGGAGTGTTGGATGAGGTAATGGCTAAATTGGCTGATACGATGGAAAATCAGAGTGAGTTTCAAGGTAAGGTTAAGGGAGCGATGATTTATCCGATTATTGTGATTGTGGCGATGATTATTGTGGCTTTTGTGATGATGATTTTCGTGATTCCTAAAATGACGGCCATGTATGAGGATTTTGGAACAGCACAAATGCCCAAGATTACTCAGATATTAATGAGTGTTTCTAGTTGGGTGGCAAAGCTATGGTTTATGTTTCCCTTAATGGGGGTGGGCCTGTTTATGGCTTATAAAATAGCCATGAAGAGTCCAAAGTTTCATTTTCGTCGAGATGGTTATGTTCTAAAGATTCCGATTATGGGAGTTTTGAGTGAAAAATCAATTTTAGCCAATACGACCCGGACTTTATCGATGCTATTGACGGCGGGAATTACCTTGGTGGAGGCTTTAAAAATTGTGGCGACAGTTTCAGGGAATAAAGTGTATGAAAAAGCATTTTTAGAAATTGCGGAAAAGGTCCAAAAAGGTTTTTCAGTGGCGGTATCTTTTGAAAATACAGGTATTTTTCCACCGATTGTAAATCAGATGATTTCCACTGGCGAGGCGACAGGAAAATTGGATGAGGTTTTGATGAAAGTTTCGGATTACTTTACCAAAGAGGCGGAAGAAGCGGTTAAGGCTTTAACGGCAGCGATAGAGCCGTTGATTATGGTGGTTTTAGGCATTGGAGTAGGATTTTTGGTGATTGCAGTCATCATGCCTATCTATACCTTGACATCTTCTGTTTAAAAATGCCACAATGTTATTAACTTAGTTATAAATTTTTAAAAAAATAATGATGCGAAAAGCTTTTACATTGGTGGAACTATTGATAGTTATCACCTTAATTGCCATATTGTCGGTCGCAGTATTGGCAACTATTAACCCGATTGAACAGACCAATAAAGCCCGTGATTCTCAGTTTAAAAACGATGCGGCGGAAATTTTAGGTGCTTACGAGCGTTACTTTGCTTCCCAGAATATGTATCCTTGGAATGTTGGTACATCAGGAGTTCAACAAGGTACAGCTATAACTGCTGAGGGTCAAGAATGGAACTTTGGAGTTTTGGGAGCTGGTGGTGTAGGTGATACTAATTCGGAATTGATTAATACTTCAGAAATAAAGGGCTCCTTTGCTAACAAAACTCCGTTTACAGCTACAGTCAAAAACTTGGATAGACTGTATATGTATCATAATGGAGAAGATGTGAATTATGTCTGTTTTATTCCAAAAGCTAAGGCGAACAGAACTGGGGCTCAAGGTGCCAAGCTTAGATGTTTAACTACTGGGAACAGTCCTGCTTTAAATGTGATTGGTCAGAATAATTGTGCTGTTGTGGAGGATTGGGCTGAAGACGGAGTTATGCTGCCTGGTGCTACTAGGGCCAATATGATGTGTGTACCGGAATAAGGTACTAAATCTACCCCTTAATCCCCTCCTTTGAGTAAAGGAGGGGAATTTTTTTTGTACAATAGGCTATGAATTTAGTTTTGTTTCTTTTGGGATTGGCGGTGGGGAGTTTTATCAATATGGCGGTGTGGCGGGTGGAACATAAACAGTCGATTCTTAAAAAACAACGGAGTTTTTGTGATTTTTGTAAAAAGCCACTGAGATTTTATGACAACATTCCCCTACTCTCTTTTTTAGTATATAGAGGAAAAAGCCGATGTTGCGGTAAAAAATTACCAATATATTATCCGGTAGTGGAAATGTTTACAGGAATATTGTTTGCCTTAAAATCACTCCCTAACCCCCTCTTTGAGGAAAGAGGGGGGATTGTGCTCTTAGTTTTATGGAGTATATGGGCTTTGTTGGTTTTTGAGGCGATGTTTGATATTAGAAAAATGATGATTCCGGATGCCACAGCCATACCTCTAATAGTATTGGCTGAATTGAGGAGAAGATTATTGGGCTTGCCGGTAAGTGAATGGTGGAGTGCTTTAGGAGCGGGTTTGTTTATCTGGATCTTAACCAAGATTAAAATCAAAGGTCGTCAGGCGATGGGCGAAGGTGATGCTTTGTTGGCGGTGTTTATGGGACTATTTTTGGGTTTTCCTAAAAATATAGTGGCTTTTTATGTAGCTTTTATCAGTGGGGCGGTGATTGGTTTAATATTGATAGCAAAGAGAAAAAAGAAGCAACTCTCCCCTATTCCCTTTGGTCCTTTTTTAATTTTTGGAACGATAATTGCCTATTTTTGGGGAGAAAAGATTATAAATTTATTTTTTTAAGAAAAGGTTACAATAGCTTATATGAAACAACAGAAAGCCATAAGTTTGGTGGAGATAGTGATTGTAGTGGCAATTTTGATGATTTTAATGGTAATTGCTTTAGGGGTATTTAAACCGGCGGCTATGGTGAATCGAGCTCAAGATGCCGAAAGAAAGGCGGATTTGGAGAAAATAAAAATTGCGTTTGAAGACTATTACAACGATAAAGGCTGTTATCCCGACTATAACCAATATGTGTACAAGATGTTTGATAAAAGTTATTGTGATCAGGATTTTTTTAAACCTTGGTTAAGTAAGTGGCCTTGTGATCCGGA
>DBPM01000038.1:6931-12197 GCA_002304845.1 Candidatus Shapirobacteria bacterium UBA1420 | reverse complement strand
AATTATCCGAATATTTCACCGACAGTAATTGCGGATGCTACCAGTACACCATGGTTGACCGATGTCAATCAGCCTGATAAAAAACCTTAGAGATATGCTATCTTTAATTATGAGAAAGGCTTTTACTTTAGTGGAGTTGTTGATAGTGATAGTGATTATGGGTATTTTGACGGTGATTGCAGTAAGTCAATTTCGCACCGCTAAAAAGAAAGCCAATGATGTGGCTCGTAAAGGTGATTTGAGTTCGGTGTCAAAGGCATTGCAAATGTATTATGCGGATTACAAAAAATTCCCAGCGGCCAGCAGTCAGGGTGAAATAATAGTTGGGAGCGGTGCCAGTACTAAAACCATTAAGTGGGGAGATGAATTTATTGATCAGGGTTATATTTACATGAAAACAATGCCCAAGGAAAACACTAAAGGATTTCCAGAGTACTGTTATAAGACTGATGAGAATCGAAAAAGTTTTGCTTTGTTTGCCAAGATGGAAAATATTGAGGATAAACAGTGTGTTTTGAATGAAGAAAAAGAGATGACTTATGATTGCGGGGGAAATACGGATAGTTATTGTTTGGCTTATGTTAGTCCAAATGTGGAGGTTGATGAAGATGGTAAGCTAAGTCCGATTGGATCGGGAATTATACCGACATTACCACCAGCCAGTCCGATACCAACGGTGATTATTGTTAGTCCAGCACCAACGGTGGTTATTAGTAGTCCGACGCCGACTGTGTATAAATGTGCTGAAGATGGAGAGAGTTGTTTTAAGTTACCATGTTGTAATATACAGTCAAATTGTGTAGGAGGTGTCTGTCAAAAACCAGCTTGTGTGTCGGCCGGGGCTTATTGTGATGCATTCTCAGTATGTTGTGATGGTTTGAATTGTAAGAATAATAAGTGTGGAGGAGGAAGTGGTATTTAAGATGAAAAAAGCGTTTTCGTTAATAGAACTGTTGGTGGTAATCGCTATTATTGGTATTTTGACGGTGATTGTAGTACCTAATTTTATGGGAGCTAGAGAAAGGGCGAGTGATAGTCAAAAGAAACAAAATTTGATAAAAATTCGAGATTCATTAAGAATGTATTACGATGATAATCAAAATTATCCGAATCGTTTAGAGGAGGCGGCCAACTATTTACCCGCGATTGAGAATTATGACGATTATCAATACACTAGGGGCGCAAATGGTGATACTTTTACGTTAGGGGTAGTGTTGGAAGCGGCAGTAGCTGAGGATTTACATAGAAGTTGGAGAGATTGTGGAATTAATGGGGAAATTAGCACAAATATATATTATGTTTGTGCAAAATGATTTAAATGTTTAAAATATTAACATGAAACATAAATTGGCTTTTACCTTAATTGAATTATTGGTGGTTATTTCGGTGATAGGTATTTTGATTGCGACGGTAACTTTGTCATTTAGTGGAGCACAGCGGAAAGCGAGGGATGCAAGACGGATTGAAGATATGAATTCTATTCAAAAGGCAATGGAGATGTATTATGGAGCTAATAATTATGTCTATCCATCTGATGAATCAGTATTAACCAGTAGTGGTTATTTACAAACTGTACCTAGCGACCCCAAACCATCTCCTTATCTTGATTATAAATTTGGTTACCCAACGCCAGGCAGTACTTATTGTGTTTGTGCTGACGTGGAGAATCAGAATGAAGGTAATTCTAACAGTCGTGATTGTCAGCTTACTTTTAGTGATACAGGGACATATTATTGTGTTAAAAACAGACAATAAATGAAAAAGGCTTTTACGTTAATTGAGTTAGTAGTGGTGATTGCGATTATTGCAGTGTTGAGTGTGGTAGGGATGGTGAGTTTTTCGGGTATGAATACTAAGTCTCGGGATACAAGAAGAATTCAAGATTTACAAAAAATAGCAGCAGCTCTGGAGATTTTTAGACAAGCTGATATTGGTAAGAGTTATCCGACAACAACAGCACCATTGGTGCCTAATTATTTACAGGTTTTACCCACAGATCCTAAAACTAAAACGAATTATTCATATACAAGAGGGCCTAATAGTTATAGATATACTTTGACGGCGACTTTAGAAAAGGCTCAGAACAATCCTGATAATCCCAGCAGTTTGACTTATACACTAAACAGCCCTTAATTTGTGTTAAAGTTTTTATAGTGAAACGAGCTTTTTCTTTAATTGAATTATTGGTGGCAGTGGGCATTGTTTTGGTGTTGTCAGCGGGGGCTTTTGTGTACATAAACCAAGGTTTACAAAGACAAACATTACTGAAGGCGGCGGGACAAGTGGTATCTGGTTTAAAATTAGCCAATTCATTGGCGAAAGCTAGACAAATGCCTCATGGTAGTAGTGGTAGTTTGAGAGTGGTAGAAAGTTATTTTGACAGTAATAAGTTATATACTAAAGCAATTTCATCGGTTGGGATGACTTCTACTTTTTCTCAAGAAGTCATAGGAGTACCGGTAACTAATAGTAACAGATGGTTTTTTTACGCGGGCAGTGGTTTTTTAGGGAAAAATGCGACTGGGACGATGTATAGTGCCGGGGAAACAGCGACTATTACTTTGAGTTTGAATGAGAGTCAGAGTATGTCAATACCAATTATTATTGATGCTATGGGTCAGGTCAGCCAAGGGGAGGTGGTGCAAAATTAATGAAAAGAGGTCAAGCCTTAATTGAATCAGTGGTGGCAATCGGAGTTTTAGCTTTAGTGATGACGGCAGCGATTGCATTGATAGTAATGTCAACCGCCAACCGGAGAAATAATTTTGATAGAAGAAGAGCTAATGAATTAGCCAATCAAGTGGTGGAAACATTTGTAAATGAAAGTCAAAATAATGTGGCCGATTTTTGGGGTAATTTAAGTGGAGGTAATTGCGGAGAGGCTAATTTTACCGGATATAGTTGTAGTTACAATTTTACAGTATTAACTCAGCCGACTCATGCTAATTGTGGGAGTGGAACACCACCAAAATGTACCGAACTGACAGTAACAGTAACTTGGTCTAGAAAAACAACTCAGAATTTAATCGTTAAACGTTTTTTTAGTCGATGAGGAGAAAAGCTTTTACCTTGCTGGAAATTGTGGTCATGGTGGGTATTTTAGGATTAATTATGACAATGGTGTCGGGGTCTTTAGGGATGTCTTTTAAACTCAAAAATGTGACAGAAAATAATGAAAAACTAACCAGTAAAGCCAATTTTATTTTGGGAGAATTAAGAAAAAATATTTTGGAAGCTAGGCCAGAGACAATAGTTTGTAGTAGTAGTCGAACTCAATTAGAGTACACTACTTTGGGTGGTGAAACAGTCTTGTTGAGTTGTGATATAGGTAATACACGAATCGCATCTCAATCTGGAGAAGTGACCTTTAATTTATCGGATCAAGAGGTAGCCCCAAGGACTTGTAATAGTTTTGTGACTTGTCATTTAAAGAATGGTACTAGTATGGTTGAATCGGTGGGAATCACTTTAGATTTGAAGAGTATGGTGAGTAACGAGGGGGTGGGTAATAGTGGTCGATTTTACCAAACCGTGTCTCCACGATGGTGGTGAGATGATCTGACATATATTGAATTTACCTGTAGAAGTTGTTAAAGTTTTATCAGGTTTGAGAATGGAATGAAAAAAAACAGACAAGCACAAATAGCCATTATTGCTTTATTGATTTCAGCAGTGGTGATGGTGGTGGGGTTGACTTTTTCCAAAATGACTACCGTGGAAACCAGAATAGATACTAACGAAGAAGCTTTGAGAGATGCTTTTAATGCGGCTGAATCAGGGATTGATTATTACTTGAAAACCGGAACTAAGACTTATACAGTCCCAACGTCAACAGCAAAGGCGGATGTAAGTGTGAGAAACTTAGGCAATGAAACAGTTTTAGATTTTGGTGAATATACTCCCGAAGGAGAGAGTGAATTTTACTGGTTGGTTAATCATACAGCCACCGGTTTAGGGACTAGTTATTTTGGTGGTAATCAAATTACAGTTAGACATAAAGGGATGGACGGATCACTAGCGATTAATATTTTTTATAGAAGTGGAAGTGGGTTTGGAGTTAAGCGTTATGGTTACAATTTTAGTAATAATGCTAATAAAAGAGTTAATAATTTTACTGATTATTTTGGTAATCAAGACGTGGGTGTCAGTCCGATACCAGCTAACTCAGTCTTAATGACAGTAACACCGATTTTTAGTGGAGCTAATTTATCCATTGTGGGGACAGGAGGGACTTTTCCTGTACAAGGGGAGGAAATAAGTTCGGTGGGTAAAGTGGGTGAGGTTGGTGCCGGTCAAGTGAGTAAAAAAGTGGTGATTCAACAGAGATACAGATTACCTAGTTTTTTTCTGGATGCACTTGGTTCAGAGGCCTCGGTCTTGAGTAATTAAAGGAAAATATCTATACTGGATACATGAGTCAAATGATTGGGGTGGATGTTGGCCTCAAAAGTATTAAAGCGGTAATTTTGGATAAAAATGAGAATAGTTTCTCATTAATGGGTATTGGTGAAATAGCTAATCCAGGAATGGATTGGATTAATTCCCAAACAGGAGGAAAAAATTTAGAAGCAGTGACTAAAGCAATTAAAGCTTTATTAAAAGATTTAAAGGTCAACACTAAATTAGTAGCTACAGCTTTACCTGAACATGAGATTGTATCTAGATTAGTATCTTTGCCACCACTTAAAGAGACAGAAATTCGAGATGCTTTGCGTTTTGAGGCGGAGACCTTTGTCCCCTACCCTTTAGATCAAGTATCAATTGATTATGAAATAATTGAGGAGGATCAGGCTGGCCGTTTGAGTGTGTTTACGATTGCGGCAAAAAATGACTTAATTGCTAATTTTGTGAAAATTTTTAAAGGGGTTGACTTGGAGTTGGTGGCGATTGAGTCACCAGCAGTGGCAACTAAAAGATTATTGCAACAAATGGGGGTATCACTTGAGGCAACCATGGTGGTGGATATTGGTGAAAAATTTTCCAATATTGTGACTTTTCGGAGAAATAATATCTATTTTTCCAGGTCAATGCCGGTGGGAGGTGAGTCCTTAACTCGAGCGATTTCAGTAAATTTAGGTTTGGATATGGCCAGTGCTGAAGAATATAAAAAGGCGTATGGTATCAGAGAAATGGAGTTGGAGGGAAAGATTAAAAATGCGATTATGCCAGTGTTTAGCAGTATGTCTGAAGAGATTAGAAAAGCTATGGCTTTGTTTGCGGAAAACGGAGATCAAAAAATACAACTTTTAGTTTTATCAGGTGGGGG